>CALKMY010000085.1 GCA_938091275.1 Candidatus Nanopelagicales bacterium
CGGACACTTCTGTGCCCACGGACGCTTCTGGCACAAAGGGGACGCGGATGCCGCGCGAGCAGCGGCGCGAGCAGGTCATGACGCAGGCGCGCAAGGTATTCATGGAACGCGGCTATCACGCCGCCGGAATGGACGAGATTGCCGACGCCGCCGGAGTAACGAAGCCGGTGCTCTACCAGCACTTCCCCAGCAAACTCGAGCTGTACCTCGCACTGCTGGATCGAGGGATCGAAGAGCTTCTTTACTCAGCGGACGCCGCACTGGCCAGCACCACCGACAACAAGGAGAGAGTCGGGGCCACCATGCGCGCGTACTTCGCTTTCGTCGCGGACCGGAACAGCGCTTTTCGACTCGTGTTCGAAAGTGACGTGATGAACGAATCAGCCGTAAGAGAGCGCGTCGATCGTGTGCACGAAGCCATCGCCAGCAAGATCGCAGACGTCATCTCCGCCGACACCGGCCTTCGTCACGAGCAGGCCATGCTTCTTGGATCGGGGCTTCAGGGGCTGGCCCAAGTGGCCGCCAGTCGCTGGTTAACGTCCGATCAATCGGAGACAACTCTGGAGGAGTCCGCCGACCTCGTTGCATCACTGGCCTGGCGCGGCATCCGGAGCTTTCCTCTCACCCATCCGCCGGGAGAGCCCTCGCAATAGGCGCTATCGCCCATCGTCGCGTAGTCTCGCTCTCGCCCGGCGCGCACACGACGTCAGCGCAACACGAAGAGTCAAGGAAAGGGATGACAGCGGTGGAGATCAAGGTCGGAGTCGTCGATACACCCCGAGAGATAACGGTTGAGAGCGACGAGACTGCGGAGGCGATCACCAAAGCCGTGTCGTCGGCGATCGACAAAGGAACGCTTCTCTCGCTCACTGATTCCCGGGGACGCACGGTTCTTGTTCCGTCCGCGAAGATCGCGTACGTCGAGATAGGTCCGGCCGCAAGCCGCAAAGTCGGCTTCGGGAGCGCTTCCTAACGTCACGCTCGCCCCGGGCGTGACCTGACGTCGTCCTAGGCGGCCAAGCCCAACTCTTGCATCCGACGCGTGTGTTTGTCGGTAAGCCTGGCCAGCATCCGGCCGATCTCTGCAAGGTCGACACCCGGACGGTCGGCGCCGCCGACGAGCAGGGCGGACAGCGCATCGCGGTCGGCCGCCACTCTCTGAGCTTGAGAGAGAGCTTCACCCACGAGACGTCGCCCCCACAGCGCGAGCCGGCCGGCCACCCGCGGATCGGCGGCAATGGCCGAGCGCACACGATCCACGGCGAAGGCGGATTGTCCGAGGTCCTCACACACATTGAGCACCAACTCACGACTAGCCGGATCAACAAACGCAGAGATTTCGCGATAGAAGTCGGTACCGATGCCGTCGCCCACGTAGGCCTTCACCAATCCTTCCAACCAATCCGCAGGCTTGGTGTGCGCATGAAACTCATCAATCGGTTGCCGAAACGGCTCCATCGCTTCATTGGGATCGACGCCAAGGTCGGAGAGGCGATCCTTCAGCGAGAGGAAGTGGCGGTACTCGGACGTCGCCATGCCTGCCAGAGCGGCCTTGTCTTCCACTCGCGGAGCCATCGCGGCATCCGCCGCCAAGCGCTCGAACGCCACGAGCTCGCCATAGGCAAGCACGCCGAAGAGGTCGACGAGGGCGGCCCGGTACGACGGATCGGACAGGGCCGCATCCGTTGAGTCGAAAGGTGTCGAGCCGTCGATCATGGTGGCCCCAGGGTAGCCACCCAGCCCTGGTGACGGCAGGGTTCTCTTCCGGCCGGTACCATGGGGCCATCGCGAGACATTGAATCTCGCCGTCGGTGTCGCTTCACCGACCCACCTCGGACGCACTTACGGTGCTTCCCGAACCCAGGAGTTCTGCTGAGCACCACGAACGACCATCTCATTGACCAAGCCGCGCCATCTGGCGCTACGGATCCGGACACCGCCGACCCGGTAGCCGCCGACCTGAATCCAGTCGAACCCAAGACTTTCGCCGAGCTCGGCGTCAGCACACCGATCGTGGAGGCCCTGGCCAGCCACGGCATCACCACTGCTTTCCCGATCCAGGAAATGTGCCTGGGTCTGGCGCTCGAAGGCCGCGACGTCATCGGCCAAGCGAAAACCGGAACGGGCAAAACGCTGGGTTTCGGTCTTCCACTCATCCAGCGCATCGCGGCGCCGGCCAGCGAGGACTACGCCCAGCTCCCTGAAGCAGCACGAAACAAGCCCCAGGGCCTGATCGTCTGCCCCACGCGTGAGTTGGCTCTCCAGGTAGCTACCGACATCGAGCAAGCCGGTGCTGGGCTGGGGATTCGGGTGCTCTCGATCTACGGAGGCAGGGCCTACGAGCCGCAAATAGACGCACTTCGTGCAGGAATCGACGTCATCGTCGGAACGCCCGGGCGCATCATCGATCTGGCCGGCCGCGGTGATCTCGATCTTTCGCACGTGCGCGAACTCGTGCTCGACGAAGCGGACGAAATGCTCGACATGGGGTTCCTCCCCGACGTCGAGAAGATCGTCGCACTCGTTTCTACCAACCGGCAGACGATGTTGTTCTCCGCCACCATGCCGGGTCAGATCATCGCTCTCGCGCGTCGCTACATGAACCAGCCGACCCACATGCGTGCGATCGACCCCGGGGATGACAGCGCAACCGTCGATGCGATCGAACAGCACGTCTGGCGCGCTCACCCGATGGACAAGGTGGAGTTGCTGGCACGTGTTCTGCAGGCGAAAGACCGCGGCCTGATGATGATCTTCACGCGCACGAAGCGGAAGGCGCAGAAGATCACCGACGATCTCACCGAGCGGGGCTTCGCCGTGGGATCGGTTCATGGTGATCTAGGGCAGGGAGCGCGTGAACAAGCGTTGCGCGCATTCCGATCCGGCAAAGTCGACGTTCTCGTTGCCACCGATGTTGCCGCCCGCGGCATTGATGTCGATGGCGTCACGCACGTCATCAACTACGAATGCCCAGATGACGAGAAGACCTACCTGCACAGAATCGGTCGCACCGGTCGAGCCGGAGCGTC
>CALKMY010000086.1 GCA_938091275.1 Candidatus Nanopelagicales bacterium
TACCTATGGGTCGGCGCTTTGGGCACGCTGGGAATCGTGATCACGGCCGCGTACGTGCTGCGCTTGTATCAGAAGTCGATGACCGGGCCGGCGAATCCCAGCGTCGAAGGCATGACCGACCTCAAGGGGCGGGAAATCACCGCGCTGGTACCGATCGCTGCCCTGAGCATCACGCTCGGCCTGTACCCCGCGCCGTTGTTGAACGTGATCAACCCCGCTGTCGATTGGACGATGAACACCATCTCCGCTGTGGATCCAGAACCGGTGGTTTCCAGTGACGGGAGCCAACCATGAACTACTCGCCCCCGGCAATCGACTACGTAGCGATCGCTCCGATGATCGTGATCTTCGGAGCCGCCATCGTGTCGGTTTTGATCGAGGCGTTCACGCCGCGGAGCGTGCGCCGATACCTGCAGCTGCTGATCGTGTTCGGTTCACTCATCGCCGCAGCGGCGTTGATCGTCATCAACGCATCCACCCGGGTGGTGACGGCCGGTCAGGCGATCGTGATCGATGGACCCGCGCTGGTTCTTCAAGGCGCCATCGTGATCCTCGCGCTCCTCGGGGCTGCACTGATGGCCGAACGCTCGATCGACTCGGTGGGCGATGCGTTTGCCTCTCGCGTCTCCTCGCTACCGGGATCGGAAGAGGAGAGGCAGTTCACGCAGCGCGGCTACCTGCAAACCGAGATCTGGCCCCTGACGCTCTTCGCTGTGCTCGGGATGATGCTTTTCGTCACCGCGAATGACCTTCTCATCATGTTCATCGGCCTGGAGATCATGTCGCTCCCGCTCTACTTGATGACGGGTATGGCGCGCCGACGCCGGTTGCTGAGTCAAGAGGCGGCGTTGAAGTACTTCCTGCTCGGCGCATTCTCGTCGGCGTTCTTCCTCTACGGCGCCGCGCTGGTGTACGGCTACGCAGCATCCATCACCTTCCCGGAGATCGCTCAAACCGTGACCAGCAAGCCCGGTGAATCGTTGGTCTTGATGATCGGGTTGGGCATGGTGCTCATCGGCTTGCTGTTCAAGGTCGGTGCCGTTCCGTTCCACCAATGGGTGCCGGACGTTTACCAGGGAGCACCGACTGCGGTAACGGGATTCATGGCGGCGACAGTGAAGATCGCCGCGTTCGGAGCTCTGCTGCGGATTCTCTACGTCGCCTTCGGAGGCGTGCGATGGGATTGGGAACCGATCATCTGGATCATCGCCACCCTCACCATGCTGGTGGGGTCGATCCTCGCGGTAGTCCAGTCGGACATCAAGCGAATGCTCGCGTACTCATCCGTGGCCCAGGCCGGCTTCATCCTGATTGGTGTCGCCGCCGCATCGGCTGCCGGTATCGCCAGCACGATGTTTTACCTCATCGCGTACGGTTTCACGACGATCGGTGCGTTCGCGATTATCACCATGGTCCGAGACGCTGGTGGCGAAGCAACGAATCTCGCAACGTGGTCGGGCATTGGCCGTAAGTCTCCGGTCGTCGCATCGGCGTTCGCCGTGTTCATGCTCGCCCTTGCGGGCATCCCGCTTACCTCTGGATTCGTCGGCAAGTTCGGCGTCTTCGCCGCAGCGATCGAGGCGGGCATGGTGTGGTTGGTGATCGTCGGCGTGGTGGCGAGTCTCATCGCTGCGTTCTTCTACGTCCGGGTGATTGTGGTCATGTTCTTCGCCCAGCCCACTGATCAGACGGCGAGCGTTGTTGTTCCGTCCGCCTTCACCACCGTCGCCCTCGCAGCAGGCGCAGCGGTGACGGTGATCCTGGGCGTCGTGCCTCAACCGGTCCTGGATCTGGTTACAAATGCCGATGTCTTCATCCGGTAGTACCGTGTTGGTATGACCGAGAGCCCGCTGGGTGGACTGGCGGTTGATCCTGCCTTCGACTCGCAGCTGGGGACTTCGATGGAGGACGTCGAGCGCCACCTCCGCAGTACGGTGGTCAGTGACTACCCCTTCGTCACCGAGACGTCCCGGCATCTGGTGGATGCCGGCGGCAAGAGGTTCCGTCCTCTCTTGACGCTTCTTGCGTCGCACTTTGGCCCCCGCCCGGCCAATGACGACGTCATCAAGGCTGCGGTCGTCGTTGAGCTCACCCACCTGGCCACGCTCTATCACGACGACGTCATGGACGAAGCGCAGCTCCGGCGCGGTGCCCCGTCCGCGAATGCGCGATGGGACAACTCGGTCGCGATTCTCACTGGTGATTTTCTCTTTGCCCGCGCCTCTGACATCTTGGCGGACCTTGGTCCCGAGGCGGTTCGCATTCAGGCGCAAACCTTCGAGCGCCTGTGCACGGGACAGATTCGCGAAGCGGTGGGGCCAGACGACGGCATCGATCCGGTCAAGCACCATTTGCAGGTTCTTTCGGACAAGACCGGCTCGTTGATCGCTACCGCCGGTCGGTTCGGAGCCATGATGGCCGGAGCCGAAGCATCCACCATCGACACACTGAGCCGTTTCGGCGAGGCCATCGGCGTTGCTTTCCAACTCGCTGACGACATCGTGGACATCACGTCTGATGCGGAGCAGTCGGGCAAGTTGCCGGGGACCGATTTGCGTGAGGGTGTGCCCACTCTGGCGACGTTGATCGCGCAGGCGACCGATCAATCCGGCGATGACGCATTAGTCGCGTTCTTGTCGGGACCGATTCCCGATGATGCCGATCACGCCCGGGCTCTTCGGCTGCTGCGGGCGCACCCCGCGCTCGAGGATGCGCGTGATGAGGCACGCCGGTGGGCGGGGGACGCGCGCCGGATCCTCGAACCATTGCCCGCAGGGGATGCGAAACTTGCGCTCGAAGCGTTGTGCGATTACGTGGTGAATCGAACCGGCTGACGTTCTCTGTGCCGCGGCGACCACGTCGAACGCACCGTCACGGCTAGGGAGACTCCGTTACTTCCAATTCGTCGATGAGATCATCGGATGGTTCTGGTCGGCGCCGGCGGGCGTAGCGGAAGGCGTCCATTGAGAAGACGATAAGTGCCGACCAGACGAAGAAGAATCCCACCCAGCGTGAACCCGGCATCGGTTCGTTGAAGAGAAAGACGCCGATAGAAAACTGCAAGATCGGAGTGATGTACTGAAGGACGCCGAGGGTGGAAAGGGGAATCCGAGTGGCTGCTCCACCGAAGGCGAGCAACGGAAGTGCCGTCACGGGCCCGAGCAGAACCAACAGCAGTGACGTCTGCCATCCACCGAGAGCGAATGCCGCCTGACCGTTGCCGTGCCACATTGTCATCAGGGCCAGAGCGAACGGGGCCAGGGCGGCGGTCTCGATCAGAAGGCTGTGCGTCGAACTCATATTTGCCAGCTTCTTCATGAGGCCGTACATGCCGAAGCTGAAAGCGAGAGTCAGGCTGATCCAGGGCAGGGCACCGTAACTGAGAGTCAAGATGATCACCGCGACGATCGCGATGCCAACGGCCACCCATTGCAAGCGTCGAAGTCTCTCGCGGAGAAGGGCGATACCCAGGGCTACCGACACGAGCGGGTTGATGAAGTAGCCGAGGGAGGCTTGGACGACTTGATTGGTCGCGATCGCGTAGACGTAGACAAGCCAATTGATCGAAATGAAGACCGCCGCACCCATCAGGATCGTGAGCGTTCGGCGGTTGAATGCCCGTCGCAACCCAGCC
>CALKMY010000087.1 GCA_938091275.1 Candidatus Nanopelagicales bacterium
TCACCCGGGCGGTCATGGGGATCGGTCGAGGTATCCGGGCCGTGTGGATCGGACTCGCGCACCTGGTGGGCTCTATCGCCCGAGGAATTGGACGGGGGGCACGTGACCTGGACCCCGAGCACCGCCGCGATGGACTCGGCCTCGGACTCATCGCCGGGGCGGTCATCATTGCCGCCGCGACCTGGTTTCGGGTAGAAGGCTGGTTCATTGCATGGTCGGGGACCATCGCGACGGCCATCTTCGGCGCCTTGGCGTGGATCGCGCCGCTCTGCCTTCTCGCGCTCGCGTGGCGATTCCTTCGCCATCCGGATCAAAACGCCACCACTGGGCGCCTGGTGATCGGAAGTTCCGCCGTCATCATCGGCGTCGTTGGCATCTGGCACCTCACGCGCACCTCTCCCACACCGTCCGATGGTGCAGCGGCGATGAACTCCGCCGGTGGCGTCGTGGGATGGATCGCGACGGCCCCCGTGGTTGCCGCCGTCGGGCCGATCGTCACTGGGGTCGTGCTCGCGATCGTGCTGGCATTCGGCCTTTTGGTGGTCACCGGCACGTCCGTTCAGGCTCTTCGGGGCTACGTGGCTGCTTGGTGGCGGTCGATGAGGGGAGCGGCCTCGTTGCTGGTGCCGCCGGATCCGACCAACGACGACCTGACCAAGGACGGCGCGACGAACGAATCCTCGGGCGAGAGCGACCTCGAAGGCGATGGCGATGAGCTCGTTCTTCCCGGCCACGGACAAGAACTCATGGACGCCCCGGCGGCTCGCGACCTTCGAGACGCTGATGTTCTCCGCGATACGCCGCTGGTGGGGGATGAGCCTTTCGCCACGCCACTGCCCACCGACGCAGCCTCGGACGAGCGTCCCGCCGCCGGACTGTTCGTGCAGGCGGGAACCGGGTTTGCACTGGACGCGAATTCCGATCCACTCGGCGCCGATCAGGACACTGATGTCATCCCGGTGGTCGGACACAGCAGCGGTCCGGACGATGACACCCAAGCCCTCGCGCCAGTGCTGGACGGTGATGTGGCTGCAGCCGACGACGACACCGTGGCATTGATGCCGGTAGGTGCGGATACGGGTGCCTCTGCTCCTGCTACGGCCGCAGCCGCGGCACCCGAGCCGGTGATCGATCCCACCCCGGAGGGGTCGCCCACGCAGGTGCCGGTGATGACCTCGGGCCGGTATCGACTCCCGAAGGCGGAGTTACTCAAAACCGGTGCGGGGCACAAGAAGTCAACGCCGGCGAACGATCAGGTGGTCAAAGCCCTGCGTGAAGTTCTCGATCAGTTCGGGATCGACGCTGAAGTCTCCGGCTTCCTGCGGGGACCCACGGTGACGCGCTACGAGATCGAGCTCGGACCGAGCGTCAAAGTCGAACGGGTGACCGCCCTGAGCAAGAACATCGCCTACGCAGTGGCCAGCGCAGATGTGCGGATCCTCAGCCCGATTCCTGGAAAGAAGGCCATCGGTATCGAAATCCCCAACACCGACCGCGAGCTCGTGGCGGTCGGAGATGTGCTGCGCAGTTCATCTGCGGCCGCCGATCAACACCCGATGGTCGTTGCGCTGGGCAAGGACGTCGAGGGGGAGTTCGTTGTTGCGAACCTCGCCAAGATGCCGCACATCCTCGTCGCGGGAGCTACGGGTGCGGGCAAGTCAAGCTGCATTAATTCGTTGATCACATCGATTTTGATGCGGGCAACCCCGGACGAAGTGCGCATGATCCTCGTGGATCCCAAGCGAGTGGAGTTGAACGTTTACGAAGGTGTTCCGCACCTGATCACCCCCATCATTACCCATC
The DNA here is from genome assembly GCA_938091275.1 of Candidatus Nanopelagicales bacterium. GTDB lineage: Bacteria > Actinomycetota > Actinomycetes > S36-B12 > S36-B12 > S36-B12. The sequence goes on from CALKMY010000087.1 coordinate 1,804, forward strand.
CGAAGAAGGCCGCGGATGCTTTGCAGTGGGTCGTTGCCGAAATGGACAAGCGATATGACGACCTTGCGCACTTCGGATTCCGGCACGTGGATGACTTCAATGCCGCGGTCCGAGCCGGGAAAGTGACAGCACCCGCAGGAAGCCAACGCGTCCTGCGGCCCTACCCCTACCTCCTTGTGATTGTGGACGAGTTGGCTGACTTGATGATGGTCGCCCCACGAGATGTTGAGGACGCCATCGTGCGCATCACGCAACTCGCCCGGGCCGCTGGTATTCATCTCGTCTTGGCCACCCAGCGCCCCAGCGTCGACGTCGTCACCGGGCTGATCAAGGCCAACGTTCCGTCGCGGCTCGCGTTTGCCACCTCCAGCCTCGCCGACTCTCGGGTCATCTTGGATCAGCCGGGCGCCGAGAAGCTGGTGGGTCAAGGTGACGGGCTCTTCTTGCCTATGGGAGCGAACAAGCCGGTGCGGATCCAAGGAGCGTTTATCGCTGAGAAGGAGATCCGCGGCATCGTTCAACACTGCAAGGATCAAACCGAGGCCCATTACCTCGCCGAGGTCACTTCTCCTGCCGCATCGAAGAAGGAGATCGACGAGGACATCGGCAACGACCTCGATGTTCTTCTGCAAGCTGTCGAACTCGTGGTGAGCACCCAATTCGGCTCCACATCGATGTTGCAGCGCAAGCTGCGCGTGGGATTCGCCAAGGCCGGGCGGCTGATGGACCTGATGGAGTCCCGAGGAGTTGTGGGACCGAGCGAGGGATCCAAGGCGCGCGAAGTTTTGGTCAAGCCCGAGGATCTCGACGCCGTCCTTGCCTCTCTGCGCGGATAGTCCGCGACGACGCGCAGCCGGGGTTTGACCAGCCGAAGTTCAATGAGCTGAAGTTCGGCCGACCCAAGTTCGCTCAACCTCTTGCCTGTTGTCATTCCTGGTGCCACGCTTGGTGCACGAGGAACCTCGATACCCACGTCGGCACCGAACGGGTGGAGGCCCCATGGTGGGAAAGCGCATCACCGATGCCCGCCGTTCCCGTGGGCTGAGCATCGATGACGTGGCGGCCACGACGCGGCTACGGCCTGTGACCATCGAAGCGATCGAAGACGACGATTTTTCGCTGTGTGGGGGAGACAGTTACGCCATCGGACATCTCCGGATGATCGCTGACGCAGTTGGCCTCGATAGCGACGACCTCGTTGCGGCATACTCTCGCCGGTAAGCGCAGGCTGTCGGCGGCCGGTTACCTCGTTGCGTGGTTATTGCGTCGCGTCGTTGTTGAGTAACAGCGGCCCGTAGGGCCGACGGTCACAGGGCTCACCCCGGTCGACCGTAGGCTGTAGGGATGCCCCCCGCCAAGAAGGTTGCGATCGTCACGCTGGGATGCGCGCGAAACGAAGTGGACTCCGAGGAGTTGGCGGGGCGACTGTCGGTCGGGGGCTGGGATCTGGTCGAGAATGCGGAATCGGCGGATGCGGTATTGGTGAACACCTGCGGGTTCATTGAAGCGGCGAAACGGGAATCCATTGACACGGTGCTTTCGCTCGCCGGTGATGATGCGCCGGCGGTGATTGCGACGGGCTGCCTCGCTGAGCGGTACGGCACCGAACTCGCCGCCAGCCTGCCCGAGGCGCGGGCCGTTCTCGGCTTCGACGACTATCCCGAGATTGCCGCGCGACTGGATGCAGTGATGCGAGGAGAGGACGTTCCCGCGCCCGTTCCGACCGATCGCCGGACCTTGTTGCCGCTGAGTCCGGTTGCGAGATCGGACGCGCGGTCGGACGCGCGGTCGGATGTCGGGAGGGATGCGAGTACAGGGGCAGCGGACGGATCAACAGGCGGGCCGCACGGCTACAGCCCTCCGGTACCCCGCATTCGCTTGGGCACGGGACCGGTGGCCTCGGTCAAACTGGCAAGCGGCTGCGACCGGAGGTGTGCCTTTTGTGCGATCCCGCGCTTTCGCGGATCCTTCGTGTCCCGCACG
>CALKMY010000088.1 GCA_938091275.1 Candidatus Nanopelagicales bacterium
GGCAGTGAGGGTGGTGCGTCGTTCCAGTCCGATGGTGCGTCGACGATGTCGATCGACGAGTGCTGCGACGATCGCGGCTAGGGCGGCCGCAGCCAACACGAACGTCAGGAGACGGTTGCCGAACTCCACGTACTTGTGCCAGGACTCGGCCTGCCGATTCGTGGGTACGTAGGAACCGTCGACGCACTCGGGCCACGTCGGGCATCCAAGACCGCTGCCGGTGATGCGCACGATGGCGCCGGTCAGGATGATTCCCGACTGCGCGACCAGATTGCCGATATAAACACCGCGGACCCAGCGCGGTGCCTTGCCCGGATGGCGAGTGCGCCCTCCGCCGGCCGGACCCGGGTTCTGAGCAGGGCTGGGTGAAGAATCGAGTGTGGTGGCCACCTAGGGAGCGTAATCAGGACAGGGCAGGGACACGACTCGGCGGATCCCCGGCCACGACCCCGATGTTGCGGGCCCAGCGAATTACGACACAATGATGTTATGAAATTCCCGACCGAGGCCGCGGAGCGTGTCGCTCGAATCCTCGCCGAGAACGGCCCGAGCACAGCCTCAGCCCTCGCCGAGGAGTTGGGAACGTCGACAACAGCGGTCCGTCGGCCCCTGGCGGCACTGCACGAAGCTGGCCTGGTCGCGGCATCGGAGAGAGCCCCCTACGGCCCCGATCCGGGACCGCGACGCGGACGCCCGAGCCGGGTTTTCTCCCTCACGGGTGCGGGTCGAGCTGCCTGTGAGCAGGCGTACGACGCCCTGGCGTTGGAGGCTCTGCGATTCTTAGCTGAGCGGGATGGACGCGCAGCGGTAGCAGAGTTCGCTGCCGACCGTGCCGATCGTCTCTTGGCCGGCGTGGGATCGGCCACAACGGCCGTCGCCACGGTTCACGAGGTCGCGGAACGGCTGACCGAGCAGGGATTCGCGGCGTCTGTTGAACCACTTGCTCGAGACGGAGCGCAGTTATGTCAGCACCACTGTCCCGTGGTGGATGCGGCAGGAGAGTTCTCCGAGCTCTGCGATGCCGAGACGCAGGCTCTCGGGCGCTTGCTGGGTCGTCACGTGACACGTTTGGCAACACTCGCGCAAGGGGACGGAGTCTGCACGACTCTCATCCCGGCACAACCAGCAGATTCGCACCAATCCACCTCGCCTGCTGACGGCGAGGGATCCAACAGTTCGCAGATATTCGACCCAAACATGACAGCATCTGCCACACGTGCAGACACACCGGCAGCCAGACGATCAACTACACCAGCAACGCACCAACACAGGAAGAGGGTGGCGCCATGAGCACCACGGCCGACGAGCAAGCGGCAACCATCGCCGAACTCAGCACCTACGAGTACGGCTGGAGGGATACCGATTCCGCCGGCGAGAGCGCGCGACGCGGCCTCAATGAGGATGTGGTGCGCGACATCTCGGCAAAGAAAGGTGAGCCGGAATGGATGTTGGATCTCCGGTTGAAGGGGCTGCGTCTGTTCGACAAGAAGCCGATGCCCGCGTGGGGGTCCGACCTCACTGGCATCGATTTCGACAACATCAAGTACTTCGTACGCTCGACGGAGAAGCAAGCAACCAGCTGGGAGGAACTCCCCGAAGACATCAAGAACACCTACGACAGACTCGGTATTCCCGAAGCCGAGAAGCAGAGACTGGTTGCCGGTGTCGCCGCGCAATACGAGTCCGAGGTGGTCTACCACAAGATTCGCGAGGATCTGGAGGAGCAGGGAGTCGTCTTCCTCGACACCGACACCGGTTTGCGCGAATACGAAGACACGTACCGGAAATACTTCGGATCGGTGATACCGGTGGGCGACAACAAGTTCGCGGCGCTCAATACGGCCGTCTGGTCCGGGGGGTCGTTCATCTACGTACCCAAGGGCGTGCACGTGGAGATTCCTCTACAGGCCTACTTCCGCATCAACACCGAAAACATGGGCCAGTTCGAGCGGACATTAATCATCGTGGACGAGGACGCCTACGTGCACTACGTCGAAGGGTGCACCGCCCCCATCTATTCATCGGATTCCCTGCATTCAGCAGTGGTGGAGATTGTCGTCAAGAAGGGCGCCCGCTGCCGCTACACCACCATCCAGAACTGGTCGACCAACGTGTACAACCTCGTCACGAAGCGCGCCATCGCCCACGAAGGCGCCACCATGGAGTGGGTCGACGGCAACCTTGGGTCGAAGGTGACTATGAAGTACCCAGCGGTGTGGATGACGGGTCCCCACGCGCGAGGTGAAACGTTGTCGATCGCCTTCGCGGGGGAGAAGCAGCATCAGGACGCAGGGGCCAAGATGGTGCACGCCGCGCCGCACACGTCGTCATCGATCATCTCGAAGTCGGTTGCACGCGGAGGTGGTCGCACGTCGTACCGCGGCCTGGTGCAGGTACATGAGGGCGCACACCATTCCAAGAGCACGGTAAAGTGCGACGCGCTGCTCGTGGACGACATCTCCCGGTCTGACACCTATCCGTACGTCGATGTTCGTGAAGACGACGTCGCGATGGCGCATGAGGCCACCGTGTCGAAGGTCAGCGAGGATCAACTCTTCTACCTCATGTCGCGAGGTCTCGACGAGGATGAGGCGATGGCGATGATCGTTCGTGGCTTCGTGGAGCCCATCGCTCGCGAGTTGCCCATGGAGTATGCACTCGAGCTCAACCGGTTGATCGAATTGCAGATGGAAGGGGCCGTTGGGTGAGCACTGCTCAGGCACCCCCATCAGATCTCGCGCCCCGCGTACTGTCAAACGATCCTGATGATCACGAGACGCCACATGGGCGCGAGGAGGAGTGGCGGTTCACACCGGTAGCGAAACTCGGTGACTTTTTCGAGTCCGGGCAACGCGGTTCGGTGACGGCCACCGAATCTGAATTCGTCACGATGACCCCGGCAGAAGCGGACCCATCGACTGTGGAGAAGGACGCCCACTGGGTGGCGTCGGACCTACCTTCGGCGCTCGCACGCACGAACGCCACCTCGATCGTGTCGATTTCGATCCCGGCCGAACGAGAAGTCGACGACATCGTCGTGGTGGACCTGACGGGCAGCGAAAAGTTGAACTACGGGCGGATCGAAATCTCCGCCGGAGCCTTCGCGAAAGCGACGGTGGTCCTGCGGCTCGACATGACCACGGACGTGAGTGGGATTGTGGTCACCGACGTTGCAGACCAGGCCGATCTCACCGTGCTGGCCCTTTACGACGGACCACGGACTAGCCGCCATGTGTGGCAATGGGCAACAACGGTGGGCCGGGACGCATCCTTCCTCGGGCTGGCGATCGCGCTCGGTGGTTCGATCATCCGACTTCAGCAAAACGTTCGCTACGCCGGTCCCGGCGGCTCAGCAGAATTACTGGGCGCATTTCTCGCGTCGGATGAACAATTCCAAGAGTTTCGTATCTTCGTCGACCATAACGAGCCCCACTGCGTCAGCAACGTCGTCTTCAAAGGCGCGCTCTCGGGTGCGCAGGCCCACACCGTGTGGATCGGCGATGTCCGGGTTCGCCGAGAGGCGGTGGGCATCGAGACCTACGAACTCAACCGCAATCTCCTGCTGAACGACGGGCCACGTGCCGACTCGGTACCGAACCTGGAACTAGAAACGGGAGACGTTGTCAGCGCCGGACACGCGAGCGCCACGGGGCGGTTCGATGATGAGCAGTTGTTCTACCTGCAGTCACGGGGCATCACCGAGGAGTTGGCCCGGCAACTGGTGGTCCGAGGCTTCTTCGTCGAGGTTCTCGACAAGGTCACCGATGCCGATCTGCGCCGCGACGTCATCCGGAGAATCGAAGAGCGCATCGGGATGGATGCCATCGAGCAACAGTTGACGGACGTGGATGCATGAGTACAGACAACATGGTGGACGTGGCTCGGGCGGGCGACCTTGCCCCGAACAGCGCGCTAAAGGTCGAGGTCGAGGGTCAAGATATTGCCATCGTCCGATGTGATGAGGGTGTCTTCGCTATTGGCAATCGCTGTTCGCACGCCGATGTCGACCTCTCCGAGGGGGAAGTGGACGGGTGTGCGCTCGAATGTTGGTTACACGGATCCCAATTCGATCTGCGGACCGGACAGCCGCTGTCGCTTCCTGCTCTGGAGCCGGTTCCCACGTATCGCGTCGACCTCGTCGGCGACGGTGATGACGCACGCGTCCTGATCGATCCAACCCCCCAAGCAACCGCCGCACACGAATAGCAACAACCCAGCCCTAAGGACAAGACATGAGCACACTTCAGATCACGGACCTGCACGCAAGCGTCGTCACGGATGCGGGAGAGACCCCCATCCTCAAAGGCGTCGACTTGACCGTGGAGTCCGGTCGCACCCAAGCGGTGATGGGCCCGAACGGTTCGGGGAAGTCGACGCTGGCGTACGTCATCGCCGGACACCCGAAGTACACCGTGACGCAGGGGTCCATCACCCTCGATGGTGAGGATGTTCTGGACATGAGCGTCGACGAGCGGGCGCGTGCCGGCCTGTTTCTGGCGATGCAATACCCCATCGAGGTGCCGGGCGTATCGGTATCCAACTTCCTGCGCACATCGGCCACGTCCATCCGAGGCGAGGCGCCGAAACTTCGCACCTGGATTGGCGAAGTGAAGGAAGCAATGGCCGGCTTGCAGATGGACGGGGCCTTCGCTGAGCGCAACGTCAACGAGGGTTTCTCCGGCGGCGAGAAGAAGCGGCACGAGATCTTGCAGATGTCGCTACTGAAGCCAAAAATTGCGATCCTTGACGAAACCGACTCCGGCCTCGACGTCGATGCGCTGCGCGTGGTGTCGGAGGGTGTGAACCGTTTCCAAGAGGATTCTGGCGCGGGTGTTCTGCTGATTACCCACTACACCCGGATTCTTCGTTACATCACCCCCGACGTGGTGAACGTGTTCGCCGGCGGTCGGATCGTGGAAACGGGTGGCCCCGAACTTGCCGAGGTTCTCGAGGCCGACGGTTACGAACGTTTCGCGGATCTCGCGAAGGCCTAATGGTGTCAACTGCTGTGGACGTCTCTCGACTTCGCAAGGACTTTCCCATTCTGGAAAGGACAGTGCGTGGGGGTCGGCCGTTGGTCTACCTCGATAGCGCCGCCACCAGCCAAAAGCCCTCTGCGGTACTCGACGCAGAACGGGCCTACTACGAGACGTCCAACGCCGCGGTTCACCGCGGCGCGCATCAGCTGGCAGAGGAAGCAACCGACGCGTACGAAAGCGCCCGAGCATCCATTGCCGGCTTCGTCGGGGCGCGCGCGGAGGACATCGTTTTCACCAAGAACGCAACGGAGAGCATCAATCTCGCCGCGTACGCCTTTAGTAACGCCACAGCGAAGGCCGCGCAAGGAGGGGTAGTAGATCCGCGTTTGGTGCTGACATCGGAGAGCTCGGTGGTGGTGACCGAGATGGAGCACCACGCGAACCTGATCCCGTGGCAGGAACTCTGTGCGAAGACGGGGGCGCAGTTGCGCTGGATCGGTCTGACCGATGACGGACGCCTGGACATGGATCAGTTGTCTGTCATCGACGACACAACGGCGGTCGTGTCGATCGTGCATCAATCGAACATCCTGGGAACGATCAATCCGGTCCGCTCGATCATGGACCGGGCGCGAGACGTGGGAGCCCTTGGAGTCGTGGACGCCTGTCAGTCCATTCCCCATATGCGCGTGAACGTGGACGACCTGGGTGCCGATCTGGTGACCTGGAGTGGTCACAAGATGCTCGGGCCGACCGGGATCGGGTTGCTGTGGGGACGTAGCGAGGTTCTGAACAGCCTCCCCCCGTTTCTCACCGGGGGATCGATGATCGAATCCGTGTCCATGGAAGGCAGCACTTTCGCCCCACCTCCTCAGCGCTTCGAGGCGGGTGTGCCGATGGTCGCTCAAGCGGTGGGCTTGGAGGCTGCCGTGCGGTATCTGGACAGCGTGGGCATCGAGTCGATCGAACAACACGAGCGCGACCTGACCGCTTACGCATTGGCGACGTTGTCTCAGATGCCGGGCGTGCGGATCATC
>CALKMY010000089.1 GCA_938091275.1 Candidatus Nanopelagicales bacterium
CCGGTCGATGACGCAGTCGTTGTGGAAGACAGTGCAAACGGACTGCGCGCGGCCCTCGCAGCACAGTTGCGAACCGTGGTAACCGTCAGCAGCTTCACAAGCGAGGAAGACTTCACCGGAGCATCCCTGGTGGTCACGTCCCTCGGTGATTCCCCCGAGCCGGCGGCGTCGGTCCTGGCCAACCCCCACGACGTCAGCGTCGATCACGAGGTCACGCTCGACGTTCTCACCCAAGTTTTGACAACACCCCGCCCATAACAACAGCGCACGCGAAGTGAGGTAGTGACATGACCCGTTTGGTGAACGATCCCGTCGAATTCTCCGCTGAGCTCGTCGATGGCTTCATTCAAGCCAACACCCGCTACGTCCGACCCGTCTACGGCGGCGTCGTTCGATCTACCGAGACCAAACCCGGGAAGGTCGCGATCGTGACCGGTGGAGGTCTCGGCCACTATCCCGGCTTTGTGGGCTGGGTGGGACCCGGGCTCGTCGACGGGGCCGTCACCGGGAAGGTCTTCGCGTCACCGGCGGCGTCCCAGGTCCATAGCGTCGCTAAGGCTGCCGATCACGGCGGCGGAATTCTCTTGGCGTACCTGAACTACGCCGGTGACATGCTGCAGTTCGGCATGGCGGGAGAGCTCCTGAAAGCCGATGGCTTCGACGTCAGAAGTGCTGCGGTCACCGACGATGTCGCCTCCGCGCCGGTCGAGGAAACAGACAAGCGTCGCGGCATCGCCGGCGGACTGGCCGTGTTGAAAGTGACGTCCGCCGCCGCGGAAGCCGGCATGACTCTCGATCAAGTCACGGCCGTCTGCCAATTGGCCAACGACCGGACCCGGACCTGCGGCATCGCTTTCTCCGGGTGCACGCTGCCCGGGGCCGATGAGCCGCTGTTCGAGGTGACCGAAGGCAAGATGGCCGTTGGCCTCGGCGTCCATGGAGAGCCTGGAATCTACGAAACCGACCTCGGAACCGCCGACGATGTCGCCCAGCTACTCGTCGACAAATTGATGGACGAGGTTCCGCAAGGTGCCGGCACGCGCGTGGTCGCGATGCTCAACGGTTTGGGATCGGCGAAATACGAGGAACTCTTCGTCACCTTCACTTCGGTCACCAGCAAACTCCGCGCTGCCGGACTCGACGTCGTCGACGGTCAGGTGGGGGAGTTCATGACATCCCTGGACATGGGTGGACTGTCGTTGACCTTGATGTGGTTGGACGACGATCTCGAGACGTTGTGGTTCGCTCCGTGTGACAGTGCCGCGTATTCACGCCCCGCGCTGCAGGACCCACCTCTGGACGCCAGTGTCACCTTCAATACCGAGCCCGAGCCGCTCACCGTCCAGCAGGAGGGCAGCGCATCCTCGCGGGCCGCCGCCGCGCTCATCGCCGATGCGCTTGAACGCGTACGCGATGTCCTGAACGCCAACGAGTCGATGCTCGGAGATTTGGATGCCGTCGCTGGTGACGGAGACCACGGGGCTGGAATGGCCCGCGGCTCCACTGCCGCCGCGCAAGCCGCCCGTGAATTGGTCGCCGAGGGCGCGGGAGCGCAAACGACTTTGGCAGGCGCGGGAGCGCGGTGGACCGAGCACTCCGGTGGTGCATCGGGTGCGCTGTGGGGCGCAGCCCTGACGGCCGCGGGCACCTCGCTCGGCGACGATCGTGACGTCGACAACGCCGCCGCTGTTGCTGCGGTTCAAGCCTTCGTGGACTCGGTCATCAACTTGGGCAAAGCCACTGTGGGTGACAAGACGATCGTCGATGCGCTGGTTCCCTTCACGGAGGCCTTCGGTACGGCCGTCGCGTCCAGCGGCGATGTTTCGCAGGCGTGGCAGACCGCAGCGGCGGCATCGGAAGAAGCCGCCGCAGGCACCGAGGCCCTCGTGCCCCGCATGGGCAGGGCGCGGGTTCTCGGTGAGCGCTCGGTCGGTTCCCCCGACCCCGGCGCCGTGTCGTTCGCGATGGCCGCCCAAGCCGCCGCCGCGACCGACTAGTCGAACGACGAACGCGCAACGATCCAACCAACGCAGCTTTCGCTGAGCGAGAGTGAACGAAGAGATGAGTAGGTAATGCCGAAGACGCGTCAGTTATCGATGGATGCGCCGTGGTCGCAGGTGCAGGTCTCGACGAAGGATTGGGATGCCGCTGATCCCGCTCTGTTGACCACCATGCTCACCCACATGCACATCATCCGTGCGTTCGAAGAAACTGCTCTTGAGTTCGCTGGCGAGAAACTGGTGAACGGGCCGTTGCATTCCAGCATCGGCCAAGAGGGCGGTGCCGCGGGCTCGGTGCTGGCGTTAGCCCCGTCGGATCAGGTGAACGGTTCTCACCGCGGACATCACCAATTCCTGTCCAAGGCACTCGGCTTCATCTCACCCGATGGTCTCGATCCCCGGGCGGATTTCTCCGATGACGTGTCGACGGTGGTGCAGCGGGCTCTGGCGGAGATTTGCGGCCTGGCGCAGGGCTACTGCGCTGGCCGCGGAGGGTCGATGCACCTGCAGTGGAAGGAGGCCGGTGCACTCGGCACGAACGCCATCGTCGGTGGCGCCGTTCCGTTTGCGACGGGGTTCGCCTGGGCGAACAAGCACTCGGGAAGTCAGGCGGTCTCGGTCTCCTACTTCGGCGATGGGGCCATGAACATCGGATCGGTCCTGGAGTCGTTGAACCTGGCGGCTGCGTGGAAATTGCCCGTGTGCTTCTTCGTCGAGAACAACCAGTACGGGGTGTCCACTACGGTCGAGGAGGCCACCGGTGAGCCACGGTTATCCGGACGAGGCCCCGGTTTCAAGATCGCGAGTTGGCGAGTCGACGGCATGGATCCGCTCGCGGTGTACCTGACGATGCAGAAGGCCGTCGAGCACATGCGTTCGGGCAACGGCCCCACGCTCGTCGAGGCGGATGTGTACCGCTACTTCCATCAGAACGGGCCGTTTCCCGGAAGCGCCTTCGGTTACCGCGACAAAGCAGAGGAAGCCGCGTGGCGAGATCGAGACCCCATCAAGCAAACCCAGTCCCATGTGGTGCGCCGCGGGATCATGACCGACGATGAGATCGCCGACCTGCGCTCCCGGTGCACCTCCTTGATGTCCGACGTGGCGAGTCGACTCGTGGAGGACAACCCGGACGCGCCCGGAACACGTCGCTTTATTCCGTCGTTGTGGCCGGACCCGACAACCATCAACGACGGCATCCGCAGCGACCTCGCCGAGTTCGAGGGCGTCAAGTTCAAAGAAGAGCAGGACTTCGTCGGTCAGACCGTCGAGCGGAAGTTCGTCACCGCGATCGCGGACGTGATGCTGCGCCGCATGGAGGAAGACGACTCGATCGTGGTCATGGGCGAGGACATTCACAAGCTCAACGGAGGGCCGCGCGGAGCAACCAAAGGGCTCAAGGACGCCTTCCCCGATCGGGTGCTCGGCACGCCGATTTCCGAAGCCGCCTTCACCGGTCTAGCCGGTGGCATCGCCCTGGATGGCCGATACACCCCCGTGGTCGAATTGATGTACGCCGACTTCATCTGGGTTGCCGCCGACCAGATCTTCAACCAGATCGGCAAGGCGCGTCACATGTTCGGCGGGCAGCACGACATGGCGCTGGTGATGCG
>CALKMY010000090.1 GCA_938091275.1 Candidatus Nanopelagicales bacterium
CCTCGTGCGTGACCCAGGGTGGTCGTTCTCGACCAACGTTGAACTTCACGAGGTTGCCGAGCGTGATACTTCCCGCCGATAGTGCGAGGAAGAACACGGCCCAGGGCCACGCTCGTGTGTAGGCGAGAACGAGGACCGCGATGGCGATAAAGGCGATGTTGCGAGCACCGCCGAACCACGCGAGGAATTCCGCGAGTGAGAACAGCCACGGATGATCGATGCCGGCGGTGAAGAAACTCTCGGTGACCCGCAGATCGATACCCGTGGGGCTGTCGATATTCATCATGATGAGGACGGTCAAAGTGAGAAACAGAACTGCTACGGCAGCGCCGACCCACACGAGGCGTAGGGCGACGGTGCGGCCGGGCAGTGGGCGCTGGAGGAATGCCGAAGGTCGTGTCATGAAGCGGGCGACTACCAGGAGCCGCCGCCACCACCACCGCCACCTCCGCCGGCGCCACCGCCGCTGAAACCGGAACTCGACGACCGGCTCGGGGGCGTCGTGGCGGTCCGGATTCCTCGACCGAAGTCAGACACCAGGTAGGACCAGATATACGCGTTCTCAGCGAAAAATCCGTAGCGACGCAGTTCCTCGGGCGTGAGATCCGGGAAGCCTTGCGACCAGGCCTCGTTGAGGTCGAAGATCACTGCGTACGGGAGCATCGTGGCGAAAATCGCACTGTCCGGAAGTCCCAACTTATGCGCGAACTCTCGACGCGATTCGGATGTGTCGGTTCCGAGAACTTTCTTCAGGCCCTCGACCTTGGCGAGGAATTGAGCAGATTTCACCGTCTCGGTGCGAGGGGTAATGAGACGGGCTAATCCGAATCCGATCAGACACCCCAGGCCCGCAGGGATCAGTACCGCGGTGATGTTGGTCGCGCCGAATACTCCGAGAAGAACTCCGAGCCCGAACATCGTGATGCCGGTGAACGCCAGGAAGTTCCACTTCTGGTCGGGCTTGCCACCCTCGGCATTTCGTCGACCGGATTTCCTGGCCTCCTCGAGCAGACCTTTGTAGGCCTCGGTCCAGGTGGTGGCGAGCGTGGAGTCGTAATCATCGATGACTCCGCTCCCGGAGTCGGAAACGATCGAATCGACCAGTGCCTCTTCCCATGGTCGGAGGGGGTCAGTCCCCGAGGCGAGTTTCGTGACGGTGAGCTTCTTTCCGTCCGGACCAAGATCCACCCAGCGGCGGGCCGCGAGATCCACGAGCGTCGCGACGATGGCGCGCGATCGCACGTCCGTGTCATCGCCCTTCCACGCCACTCCCATCTCCGCAGCGGTGAGGCCGTCGGGAGGTGAGTACTGCGGTGGAGCCAACGGGATCGCTGCGCCTTTGTTCTTGTTACGCGTCGCGATAGCCACGATGGTCGGAACGACGATCGCGATGGCAGCGATGACGAAGCCGATGAGGAGTCCGAGAACCAATCGATCGGCCTTCGGCGCTTCGATGACCTCCTCGACGGGCGCGGTGAAGGCTTCCTGGGGGAACGCGAGAATTCCCGTCAGGCTGTCGCCGGTGTAGAGGCGTGCGGAGGAGAAGACGGCGGATTCGGTGCCAATTTCCACATCGCACGGAATCCTCGAGCCCGTAGATCCGACGAAACACTCGTAGGCGAGGATCGGGCCCGGTCCTTCAACCCTCACCCGCGCCTGATCGATCGGCGCCTCCCATTCGCCGCCAATGAAGTCCCAATACACCTCGACGTCGCCCGGCTCGAGCTCAGCGATACCGATGGCATCGACTTGTTCTTGTGTGTACTGGGTCAGACCGTTGGCGACGGTGTACTGAATTTGGTAGTCGTGGGCTCCGGTGATGGTGACGTCGGGATCACCAATGCGCACACGAAGGTAATCACCCTCGTCGAAAATCTCATAAGGCTCCGAGGAGCCGTCTCGGGTGACCGAAAGGACGTCGATTTCATAAGCGCGAGCGCTTCCGTCATCGAGGTAATCACGGACGGGAATGTCGCGGAATATGCCGCGGCGCTCTGCGCTTTCGAAGTCGTACACGATGGTCTCGGAAATATCCATCACGGTGTCCGCGCCGATGGTCACATCGACGTCGAATGACGAGATCTCCTCGGCGTACGCACCGGGTGCGAGCGCGATGGAGGTTGCTGCGGTGCCGGCAAGCGCCCACGTCAGCGAGCGACGCATCAGAATTCCACGCTGGGTGCGTCTCGTCGATCCTCGTCGGGCTCGGAGTACATGTCTCGCTGGGTCACCTTCGCGACTCCTGCGAACCACATCCCCGGAACAGTGGTGAGCGCGGTGTTCAATTGCACGACCGCCTCGTTATAGAACTGGCGAGCGAATTGCAGTTCGCCCTCGACCTGCTGGAGTTGGCGCTGAAGCTCGATGTATCCCTGGGTGGCGGTCAGCTGCGGGTAGGCCTCAGCGACGGCGAAGAGTCTGCCGAGAGCCTGGGTGAGCATGTTGTCTGCGGCGGCGGTGTCTTCCACGGTCGTTGCTTGACCGATCGATGCTCGCGCGTCGGTAACCGCCTGCAGGGTGCTCTGCTCAAAGCCCGCGGCTCCCTTGACTGTTTCGACAAGGTTGGGAATCAGGTCTGCGCGCTTGGTCAGGAGAGTGTCGATGCCGGCGAAGGCTCCATCCACCTGAACGTTGAGTCGGCGCAACCTGTTGAACTGAAGAACACCGACGATGAGAAGTAAGACGATGAGAACGATGATGATGATGACTACCCAGGACATACACAACCTCCACGTTTCGCTGACGCGGACCTCAGTCTTTCACGGGGGCCGGATGCTGTGGGTCGGTTTGGTCCGATGTCGCACTGCGGAGTGAACGCGGCAGGGTGAGGGAGGCTGCACACGCACCGAGGGCCAGCAGCCCGGCGAGCAGCCACGCGAGCAGATAGTCCCCGGTGACGTCCCTGAGCACCCCACTCGTGGTGGCGGCTGCTGCCGCGCCGATCATGTGTGCGGCGAAGACCCATCCGAAGACAATCGTTCCTTTTTCCCGCCCGAAGGCCCTGGTGCACAAAATCGCGGTCGGTGGGACGGTGGCTACCCAGTCCAGGCCGAACACCACCATGATCACCAGAATCGGGGGTTCGACCGATGGCCCGATAATCGCCGGAAGAGCGAACAACGCGAGGCTTCTAAAGCCGTAATAGATGGCAAGAAGCTTGCGGGGGTCGAATCGGTCAGTGAGCCAACCCGAGCCCAGCGTCCCGATCAAGTCGAAGAGCCCCACCACCGCGAGAAGGCCAGCAGCCGCGGTCGCGTGCATTCCTTCGTCATGGGCGGCGGGGATGAAGTGCGTGGAGACGATCCCGTTGGTGGTCCAGCCGCAGACAAAGAAAGTCCCCGCCAAAATCCAGAAGGTGCGGTGGCGAGCAACCTCAACCAGCGTGCGAATGGTTGTTTTCGCCGCTGTCGCTGCACTGCCCTCGGTGTTGTGTTCCTCGGCCGGCGGATTGTTCGGATCGGCGCCGTAGGGAAGAAGGCCAACATCACTTGGTCGATCGACGAGGACGAACCAGATGACGGGTATGAGCGCGAGCGCGGCGATGGCGATACCCCAGGAGGCCGTTCGCCATCCGGTGGCGTCGATGATGTTCGCGATCAGGGGGAGGAAGACGAGTTGGCCCGTCGCCCAGGCGGCACCCATCACACCGAGCATCAGTCCACGCCGCTTGTCGAACCAACGGTTGACGACCAAGGAGCCGAAAATCAACGCCGTAGATCCGACGCCGAGTCCGACGATGACGCCCCACAAGATCACCAGATGCCATGGGTCGGTCATCACGGTGGTCAGGCCGGTGCCGATCGCGATCAGAGTTAAGGCACCCGCAGCGATGTTGCGCACACCGAAGCGCCCCATCAAGGCAGCGGCGAAGGGTGCGGTGAGTCCGTAGAGAATCAAGTTGACCGCGACCGCGATGGAGGTGACGGATCGTGACCAGCCGAACTCGTCCTCGAGAGGCACGACGAGCACCCCGACCGACGACCGGAACGCGGCAGAGGTCATCAACACCAGGAAGGTGACTGCGGCTACCAGCCACGCGCGGTGAAAACGAGCCACGTGCGGAGCATACGGAAACTGATCACTGGAAGTTCTTTCCACAGCGCACGCTGGGTGCGCCATGTCCTCCACACGATGCCCCGCGCTCTTCACGACGAGGGCAGCGGCATCAACGCTTGTCGCAGGAGAAATGACCAGCGAAGGAGTGATGAGCAATGAACGACCTGATGATGACGGTGGTGGGAAATGTGATTCGAGATGTCGATCTGCGCTTCACCGGAAACGGTGACCCGGTGGCGTCGTTTCGTGTCGCGTCCAATACTCGCCGCTTCGACCGAGACAGCGAGCGGTGGATCGAAGGAGATACGCACTATCTGTCCGTAACGTGCTGGCGCACGCTCGCGACGAACGTAGCGAACTCGATAAAGAAAGGAATGCCGGTGGTGGTTTACGGGCGAATGCGTAGTCGTGAGGTGGAGCGTCCGTGCGGAGATGGCTCGCACACGGTGCGCTACCAGGACATCGAGGCCTACGCGGTCGGCCCAGATCTCGCACGCGGCACCGCGGACTTCACGCGTGTCAAGAGCGCCTCGGTCGCGGAGAACGAGACCCGAGTGATCGCTGACGTGATGGCCGCAGCCGCCAT
>CALKMY010000091.1 GCA_938091275.1 Candidatus Nanopelagicales bacterium
GTAAGCGTCTGCAGACTGCGTCTTTTTGGCAGTTATTTGTTTCCCAGGATGTTTAACGAGATCACCTGAGCTTCTCGGCACGCTTCTCCGGGCAGAGCGACTGTCCGTCGAAACCTGTCACCCCCTGTTGAGTTGTAGCCCCATTGTACGCGGTTTGCCACGACCGCTTTCCTACGCCTTGTGCACTACAGGGGACTCACCGGAGGCGTCCGGTTCGCTGTGCTGCGGTAGCCGGACGATGAAAGTCGCGACCATGACCGCTGCGGGAACGATGATGCTGACCACCAGAACCGCCGTGTAGTCACCCGTGATGTCGTGAATCAGTGAGAAGACCAGGGGTCCGACGGCAGCGCCGGCGATACCCACCGATGTCACAACGCCCCGGATCGCTCCGATGTGCAAGGTGCCGAAATAGCGGGGAAGTTCGGTTGCCTCGACCACTCGCATGGCCCCGCCGGAGGCGCCGATCAGCATGCCGAAGGAGATGGCGACGAAACCTGGAGTTACCGCTGTCCCCAAGGCCAGTCCCCCTGCCAACATGACCATGGACGTCGCCAGGACGACGCGGGGAGAGAAGCGATCTGCCAGAGCGCCTATCCCCAGCGTGGCGATCAAGGTTGCAACGGTTTGTGGGATGAAGTTCGCCGCGGCTTCGGTCGGCGTCAGGCCTCGACTTCCCAGGAGGTCGATTTGATGGAACACCACGGCGGTGGTTATCGCCGAGATGGTGGCGACCGCCGCGGTGACCAACCAGAAGAAGCCCGTCCGGAGAGCCTCACTGCGCTTGACCCCCCAGACTTCGTCACTCCCGTCGATCGGGGCCGGGTCGCCGTCGACGTGTTGACCCACATCACCCGGGCGATTGCGGATGCCGAAGATGGCTATCGGTAGAACCAGCGCCCACACGACGAGACCTTCGATCAACCACGTTTGACGCCAGCCGTAGTCCGCGATCAGGGATTCACCGAGTAGCGGCACCAGGGTCATGCCCACCGCACCAACGGCGGTGACGATGCCCATCGCCAGTCCGCGCTTGCGGGTAAACCACAACGCCACCGACGTGGTCGCCGTCAGGTTTAAGGCGCCCTGCCCCATCATTCGAATGCCGACGAAGCCCGCGGTCAAACCGACGACGCCGGACACGAAAGACATAGCGATCAAGAAGGCGCCGAAGAGCACGCCGACGATGATCATGACGCGACGTACTCCGTATCGATCGATCGCCTGCCCGATCCACGGCAACGCGAGCGCGCCCACCAGGGTGCCGATCAGGTACGACGTCGTCATCGTGGTTCGCGAGATGCCGAGATCGTCGATCATCGGATTCACGAAGACCGAAACGCCGAACGTTTGGCCCGGTCCGGTCAGGGCGAGAGCGATGCTGGCGTACAGAACCACGCGCCAGCCGTAGAAACCTCGATGAGGGGCGGGAATGAACCCGGTCCCCGACAGTCGTTTCACCCCCTACTCGATTCCCTTGTCTCGACGACCGATGGCTCGCTGCGCTTCACGCTTGGCTTCACGTTCGGCAATCGCCTGACGCTTGTCGTGGCTCTTCCGACCACGAGCAACAGCCAACTCGACTTTCGCAAAGCCATCCTTGAAATACAGCGATAGCGGCACGAGTGTGATTCCGGTGTCCTTGACCTTCCCTGCGATGCGACGGATCTCTTCTTTGTGCAGGAGGAGCTTGCGCGACCGACGCGGCTCGTGGTTGGTCCAGGTTCCGAGGTCGTATTCGGGAATGTGCACTCCCTTCAACCACAACTCGGTCCCATCGAAGTAGCCGTACCCGTCTGTGATGGTGGCTCGGCCCGCCCGCAGGCTCTTCACCTCGGTTCCCGTCAACTGGATTCCCGCCTCATACACGTCATCGATCGAGTAGTCGTGTCGAGCTTTCCGGTTTTGGGCTATGACCTTCTTCCCTGTTTCGCGAGGCACGTCACGCGCCCGCGCTCTGGACACACGCGTTGTCGGAAACGATTGCTGGGGTAGGGAAGCTTCGCATCGTCGCATCCCTTCTGTGAAGCCACTGCGGCAGCCGATGGGTCCTCTAGCAATACACCCGTGTTCGCGATCCTCCGAACCAGCCGCGAGGATCATACGGCGCGCCATCAATTCTCACTTCGAAGTGCAGATGCGGTCCAGTAGACCATCCTGTCGAGCCGACCCCACCAACGGTCTGGCCTTTAGTCACCACTTGACCGACCGAGACGTTCACCGATGACAAGTGGGCGTAGAACGTGACCATGCCGCCACCGTGCGCGAGCATTACGGCGTTCCCGTAGGCCCCGCCTCTACTGATGGTGGCCACGGATCCGTTATCTGCCGCGACGACGGGGGTTCCTGTCGGAGCAGCCAGGTCCCAGCCGGTGTGGCAGGACTTGCGCTTGAAAATCGGGTGGATTCGCGGCCCGGGGTTCGACGATGGGTTGCCAGCAACGGGCATCATCAATGATCCTGTCGCCGTGAAGGTCGGTGAGGCCGGCGGAGGGGGCTCTTCTCCTCGTTGGCGGGCCTCCTCGGCAGCCTTGCGTGCTGCCTCTTCCGCCGCTTTACGGCGTCGCTCTTCCTCGGCTGCCGCCTTTCGTGCCGCCGCCGCCAGACGCTGCTGCTCGGCCACCAGGTCCTCGTAGCGCTTCTTGACCTTCGACTTGAACGCTTGCGCCTGACCGAGCGCTGCGCGTCGTTCCTTGCGAAGGGCGCTGACCTTCTCTTGCTTGTCCCGAGCCTTGCGCAGCGCGACGCGCGCCTCGGCGAGGGCTTGCTCAGCTTTTGCGTCTTCGGCCTCAGCCTCAAGACGAAGCGCCTCCAGGCGCACGCCTTGCATCACGAGGTCGGCTTCGGTCTGTGTCAACGATTGCTGCACCCCGGCCTGCATGCGGCTCACGGTGTCGACGCTGGCCAGGCGTGCCTGGAAGTCGCCCGGACTGCTCGCGTCGAGGATGACCTCTATCTCGGCGAGAGGGCCACGGGTGTAGACGGCACGCGCCATGTCGTCCATCTGTCCGTGGATGTCGTCGAGTTTCCCCTCGACGACGACCTTTTGCTCCTGCGCGACCCTCAACGCCTGACGGGCGCGCATGGCCCGAGCTTCGGATGCTTGCGCTTCTTCGCGAGCCGCGCGAGCCTCGTCCAGGGCTTCTCCGCGGGCCTCTTTCGCTGCTTCCCACCGAGCGTTGACCTCTTCGAAGGTGGCGACGGCCTTCTTGACCTTCTTGCCCGCCTTGGCGAGCGCATCCTCGGTCGCCTCGATGTCGCTCTCGACATTCCGCTTCTCGGCCCTGAGTTCAGAGCTCGACTTTCCGTGGTTGTCATCGGCCGGGAGGAGAGCCTGGGCTGGACCCCAGGGGCCGACGAGCACGGATGCAACAACCGCGAATCCCGCCACCATGAGGGCAGGGGTCATCACACGGCGGGGAAGCACCCCTTCAGGATAACCCCAGAAACCCCAGAAACCTCAGTTGTCACACGCGGAGGTACTTGCGCAGCGTGAAGAAAGCCGCCACGGAGGCCAGGGCGATACCCGTCACCAGCAGGATCGGGGCGATGGCCACGACGGCATCCCAGCCCACAAAGGCGGTGAACTGGAAGGATGGAGCCAAGACACGGTCGATGACGAAGCTCTTGACCGCCACCAGGCCAACCACGGCGAGACCGGCACCGAGCGCGGCCGCCACCGCCGCCTCGAGCAGGAACGGCAGTTGGATGTAGAAGTTCGAGGCTCCGACCAGCC
>CALKMY010000092.1 GCA_938091275.1 Candidatus Nanopelagicales bacterium
AGGGCCAGCGGCTTTCCGGTGTTTTGGCTCTCCAGAGCAATCAACTCGTCGGCATGAGACTCGATCGCGTCCGCGATCTTCAGCAGTGCCATCTGGCGCTCCGCCGGAGTTGTGTTTCCCCACACCCCGAAGGCGCGCTCAGCCGCGGCGTACGCGGCATCGATATCGGCAGCCTGCGAGACCGGGGCTGCGGCGAACACCTCGCCCGTGGTCGGGTCCACCAGGTCACTGCGCGACCCGCTCTGGGCATCGACACTGGCGCCGTCGATGAAGTTTCGAACCTCCACTGCTCGCCTCCTCGGCTTCGACTGCTGATGGTCCTCAGCGAGGTAACGTTAGGCCGTAGGGGGCATTTCCACAGTGTTTTGGGTAACAATCAACGAATTCCGCATCTAATTGGTCAATTGGCCACTAATTCACTTGCTTCTAGGGTTCACATCGGCAACCATGGCGGGGTGTCAACCAAAACCCCGGTCCTCGACGACGTCTCCAAGTCGATCCTCGAGGAACTCCAGGCGGACGGCCGGCGCTCCTACAGTGCCATCGGCAAGACGGTCGGGCTGTCGGAAGCGGCCGTGCGACAACGGGTCCAACGCCTCCTGGACGCGGGTGTGATGCAGATCGTCGCCGTAACCGATCCACTGCAGGTGGGCTTTGCCCGCGCCGCCATGATCGGCATCAGCGTGACCGGGAATCTGGATGCTGCCGCCGAGGCCATCGAGAAGTTGCCCGATGTCCAATATCTCGTCGTCTGCGCCGGCGGCTTCGACATCCTGGCGGAGGTAGTGGCTGAGGATGACGATCACCTCCTTCGCATCCTGAACGACTCCATCCGGTCGGTGCCCGGTGTGACCCGCACCGAAACCTTCGTCTATCTCAAACTCCGCAAACAGATCTACTCCTGGGGAACACGATGAGCACATTGCCGAACGACGTACGCGAAACCTCCGAGACCTCTCTCGCCGACGCCGCCCGCGACCACCTATGGATGCACTTCACCCGACACTCCACGTACTACCAAGGTGGCCACGTACCCGTCATCGTCAAGGGCGAAGGCCCGTACATCTGGGACGATCACGGACGCCGGTATTTCGACGGTCTGGCTGGCCTGTTCGTCGTTCAATTGGGTCACGGACGAGCCGAACTGGCTGCCGCGGCCGCGAAGCAGGCCGAAGAACTCGCCTTCTTCCCTATTTGGTCCTACGCCCACCCCGGCGCGATCGCTCTCGCCGAACGTCTTGCCCATTACGCGCCCGGAGACCTCAACCGTGTCTTCTTTACCTCCGGAGGAGGTGAGGCCGTCGAAACGGCGTGGAAACTCGCCAAACAGTATTTCAAGATGACCGGCAAGCCCACGAAGCACAAAGTCATTAGTCGATCGATCGCCTACCACGGCACACCCCAGGGTGCCCTGAGCATCACGGGCATTCCATCGGCCAAGGTTCCCTTCGAGCCACTGGTTCCCGGTGGTGTGAAAGTGCCCAACACCAACTTTTATCGGGCGCCGGAGGAATTCAAGTACGACGAGAAGGCCTTCGGACTCTGGGCGGCCAATCGAATCGCAGAAGCGATCGAGTTCGAAGGTCCCGATAGCGTCGCCGCGGTCTTCATCGAGCCGGTGCAGAATTCCGGCGGCTGCTTCCCTCCACCCCCGGGCTACTTGGACAGGGTGCGCGAAATCTGCGACGAATACGACGTCTTGATGGTTGCCGACGAGACGATCACCGCGTTCGGGCGCATCGGAGATATGTTCGCCATCAAGCGCTTCGGCGTCACTCCGGACATCATCACCTGCGCGAAAGGGATGACCTCCGGCTACTCCCCCATGGGAGCCATGATCGCCAGTGATCGTCTCTTCGAACCCTTCAAGACAGGAACCAACGCTTTCCTCCACGGGTACACCTGGGGAGGTCACCCGGTTGGTGCTGCCGTGGCGATGGCGAACCTGGATCTGTTCGAGTCGGAAGGCATCAACAACCACGTCCAGGAGAACGAGGGCGCTTTCCGCCGGACCCTCGAGAAGCTCAGCGACCTTCCTATCGTGGGAGACGTTCGAGGCGCCGGATACTTCTACGGAATCGAACTCGTCAAAGACAAGGAAACCCGCGAGACCTTTGACGAAGACGAGTCCGAACGATTGCTGCGTGGCTTCCTCTCGAAGGCCCTTTTCGACAACGGCCTCTACTGCCGGGCGGATGACCGAGGCGACCCCGTGATCCAACTCTCCCCGCCCCTGATCTGCGATCAATCCCATTTCGACGAGGTCGAGCAAATCCTGCGAACGGTACTAACGGACGCATGGTCGATTCTTTGACCGATCGCACCCGCGTACGCCGCCTCTCGGACAAGGCGTCGTACGAACGCTCCGCCCGGGATGACCTTCTCGACGAAGCGCTCGTCGCCCATGTGGGGATCGTCGACGCGGATCAGCCTTTCGTGCTTCCCATGGGGTGCGCGCGACGAGGCGACAACCTCATTCTCCATGGATCGAGCGGCTCACGACTGATGCGACGACTCGCTGACGGGGCCGCTGCGTGCGCGACGGTGACCGTTCTCGATGGACTCGTCTACGCCCGCAGCGCGTTCGAATCCAGCATGAACTACCGGTCGGCGATGATTTTGGGGTGCGCCCGCCAGCTGCACGGCGACGACGAACTCGACGCGTTGCGCACGCTCAGTGACCATCTCCTCCCGGGCCGATGGGACGACATTCGCCCGCCCACGACGAAGGAACGTGCCGCAACGATCACCGTGGCCCTCCCGCTGGAGGAGTGGTCGATGAAGGTCTCCGCCGGAGCGCCCGAGGACGATCCTGACGATCTCGACACCGAACCGTGGCGGTCGATCTGGGCTGGCCACGTGCCCGTGCACCTGGCCCGGTCCACTCCGATCGCCGACGATCACGTTCCGACGGGCGTCACAGCACCGTCGTATCTGACCCACGATCGCCCCCGATCGGACGATCACTAGTGGTGAATGCGACGCCGTCTCTGCACCCAAGCCTCGCCCGAGTGCTGTGGTGGGATCAACTTCCCGCCGAGCTCACCGAACCCATAGGCCGGCCGCTAGATCAGGACGCGAGCGCCGACGTGGCGATCGTCGGCGCCGGGTTCACCGGATTGTGGACGGCGTACTACCTCAAGCAACGAGAACCGGACCTCGACATCGTCGTTATAGAAAAGGAGATCGCCGGCTTTGGAGCGAGCGGACGAAACGGTGGATGGGCGTCGGCTCACTTTCCCCAGGACGACCTAGCAGTGGCACGACATGCGGGAGTCGAAGCGGCCCGGGCTTTCCGCGCGATGATGAACGCCTCGGTTGATGAGATTGGCCGGGTGGCCGACAGCCACGGCTGGGACATCGGTTGGGCCAAGGGTGGATCGGTTATCGCAGCCCGCACCGAGAGTCAGGCGGTTCGCATGAGAACCGCGTACCAACACGAGCAAGCCGCCGGGCTCGAGCCGAACTACGAACTCCTCACAGCCGACCAAGCGCGGGCTCGCATCAAGGCGACCGGAGTCCTCGCGGGCACGTACACGCCGCACTGCGCCGCGATACAACCTGCTCGGCTCGTGAGAAACCTCGCCCGTCAGGTTGTCTCGAGCGGCGTGCGACTGTTCGAGAATTCCCCGGCGACATCGATCGAGCCGGGAATCGTTCGAACGTCCAAGGGCTGCGTACGTGCGCGCTACGTCCTGCGATGCACCGAGGGCTACACCCCGGACATCCCCGGGCAGCACCGAACACTTCTGCCGGTCTACTCCCTGATGGTCGCTACCGAACCCCTGCCCTCGCAGGCCTGGGATGACATCGGCCTGGACGGCAGACCCACCTTCGCCGACGGGCGTCACCTGGTCATCTACGGACAGCGCACCGCCGATGACCGCATCGCATTCGGCGGACGAGGGGCTCCCTACCGCTTCGGTTCTCGACTGGACCCCGCCAGCGAGACCAACAGCGC
>CALKMY010000093.1 GCA_938091275.1 Candidatus Nanopelagicales bacterium
CAGTCCTAGCGAAGGCCCGTCGGTCGGGTGAGCGCTTCGCGGACCAAAGAGTCGACAAGCTCGCGGTACGACACACCGCTGGCGTCCCACATGCGCGGGTACAGGGATATCGGTGTGAATCCGGGCATCGTGTTCACTTCATTCACCACGATGTCCTGGTCGGTGACGAAGAAGTCCACGCGCGCCAATCCTTCGCACCCTAGCTCGACGAAGCATCGCCTAGCCGTTTCGCGCACGCGGTCCGACAGCTCAGCGGAGAGGTCCGCCGGGACCACCAGATCGGCACCGTTGGATACGTACTTGGCGGCGAAGTCGTAGAAATCATGGCCGTCGCGGACGGAGATCTCGGCGACCTGACTGGTGTCAATGGCCCCATCGGGTGTTTGTCTCACCCCACACTCGATCTCACGAGCACCTTCCACGCCCGCTTCGATGATGACGCGGGGGTCGTGCTCGCGAGCGGCGCGAACCGCCTGCGCGAGAGAGTCGCGACCGGTCGTCTCGAGGTTGACTCGCGTTATGCCGACCGAGGATCCTGCTCGCGATGGCTTGACGAACAGCACCGCAGACATGGCCATGGCGCGATCTATCGCTGCATCGACATCTGACCGAGGATCGATGGCTACCCACTCCGCGACTGAGATGCCGGCCGCCCGCAAGTGCACCTTGGCGGTGATCTTGTCCATACACATGGCGGATGCGAGCACTCCTGAGCCGACGTACGGCACTCCGACGAAGTCGAGAAGCCCTTGGATGGTGCCGTCTTCACCCCAGGGGCCGTGCAGAACCGGGAAGACCACATCGATTGCTTCGACGCGGCCGTCGATGACCGCGCCCGGCCGATCAGCGGTTGCACCGATCATCACGGTCGACGACCCACCGTCGATTCTCGGCAGGTCGTCCGAGCGCAGGTCAGCCGGTGTTCCGGTGAAGTGCACCATCGTCGAGTCCGCGGTGACGGCGATCGGCAGGACATCATGACCTGCCGATTCGAGTGCTTCCCAGACGGCAGCGGCGCTGATGCAGGAGATCGAGTGTTCGCTGCTTCGTCCCCCGAAGATCACCGCTACCCGCGCTGTGGACATGGGCGCACGCTATCGGGCGCACCACTACGGTCTAGGCATGACGCAGCGCCCTGAGCACTCCGCCTTGGATCTGTCCACGCTCGCCGTGACCAAGGGCCGACCGCCGCGGGAGCCCGATGCGCCCCTGAACACACCGATCGTTCCCGCGTCGTCGTTCATTGCCGGCGGGCCCACGGAGTACGCACGCGAAGGTGGCCCGACCGTGTTTGCCTTCGAAGAGGTGATCGCGGCTCTCGAGTGCGCCGAGCGGACACGGCCCGCCCAGGCGGTGGGGTTCTCCTCCGGGATGGCCGCCGCCGACGCTGTCCTCGACCTCATTCCCGTCGGAGGGCGGGTGGTCGCACCGACGACCACGTACACCGGTGTCGCCGTTCGGTTGCGTGAACTCGCCGAGCGGGGCCGCATCGACTTGACGTTGATCGACGTCACCGACACCGATGCCATCCTGAACAGCCTCACGACCGGAGTGCATACGCTGTGGCTGGAGTCTCCGACTAATCCCCTTCTCGAGGAAGCCGATCTCGCGACCTGTCTTCCGGCCGCGCGGTCCGCCGGCGTTCGAACCGTCGTGGACAACACCTTCGCGACGCCGATCCTGCAGCGACCGTTGGAACTCGGGGCGCATGTCGTGATGCACAGTGCGACCAAGAGCCTGTCCGGGCATTCCGATCTACTCATGGGCGCTCTTGTCACCGAAGACCCGGAACTAGCGGAGGAACTCCGCACCCGACGCATTCTTCTCGGTGCCGCACCGAGCGCTTTCGACGCGTACTTGGCTTTGCGCGGCGTCCGAACACTGGCCCTTCGGATCCAACGGGCTGAATCAAGCGCGCAGTTTCTTGCGGAGAAGCTCCGAAGCGAACCTTCGATCAGCCGTGTTCGACAAGCCGGAACGATGGTTTCGATTGAATTCGGCGGAGATGCGGCCCGCGCGGACCGGGTGTGTCAGGAAACCCGGTTGTGGGCGCACGCCACCAGCCTGGGCGGGGTCGAGTCGCTGTTGGAGAGGCGCCGCCGCTGGCCCCTGGAGGCCGTGCACGTCCCCGAAGATCTCGTTCGATTGTCCGTCGGTATCGAGGATCCGTCCGACCTATGGGCTGACCTCGCGCACGCGATACACGCTGGTTGATTCGCGACTCGTCAGGGTCCGAGGTCGGATTCGGCTCGGGTGTCTCGAGCCATGAAAGCGGCAGCCATGACCGTCGGTGAGTGATCGTGATGCAAAACGTTGACGACCTGCTCGGTAATCGGCATCTCGACCCCGTGCTCGCGGGCCAACTCGAGAATTGGCGTGCAACTCTTGTACGCCTCGCACGTCTGTCGCGTGATGTCGATGGCTTCCTGCACCGTCAGACCCGAGCCGATGTTCTCTCCGAAGGTTCGGTTGCGCGAGAGCGGTGACTGGCACGTCGCCACGAGATCTCCGACGCCAGCCAAGCCCTGGAAGGTCAGCGGGTCGGCCCCCAAGGCCACTCCGAGTCGCGCCATTTCGGCTAGACCGCGAGTGATCAGTGACGCCTGGGAGTTCTCTCCCAGGCCCATACCCACGGCCATGCCGTTGGCGACCGCAATCACGTTCTTGACCGATCCACCGATCTCCGTGCCCACCACATCGGTGGTCCAGTACGGCCGGAAGTAGTTGGTGGTGCAGATGGCCTGCACCCGCTGGGCAGCATCAGCGTCCACGCAGGCCACGGTGGACGCAGTTGGTTGGCGCTGAACGATCTCACGAGCGAGGTTGGGGCCGGAGACGACGGCTACCTGGCTTGAGGGTGTGCCGAGCAACTCGTCGATGACTTGACTCATGCGCTTGCTGGTGCCGATTTCAATTCCCTTGATGAGCGAGATGATGACGGCCGATTCTGGGATGAACGGCTTCCAGTGCGAAACGTTGGCCCGCACCACCTGCGATGGGATAGCCAGCACTACGTAATCGGCTCCCTGCAGCGCTTCTTGAGCCGTGAGGGTCGCGCGCACTTCGGCCGGGAGTTCGATACCCGGGTGGTACGTGCGGTTCTGATGGATCGTCGTGATCTGCTCGACGGTCTTCGGGTCCCGGGCCCACATGGTGACCTCACAACCGGCGTGCGCGAGCACCATGGCAAACGCGGTGCCCCACGATCCGGATCCCATCATGGCTACTCGGGTCACTGGTCCTCCTCGTTGAGAGCACCGGTCGACTCGCGTTCCTGCCGGCGCGCCTTCGCCGGGGAATACCGTTCGACCGGGGCATTCTGGTCGCGGAGGCCCTCGAGAAGCTCGGTTATGGCCTGGACGACTCGATCCGTTGCAATATCGAGTGTCGCATGATCGAGTGAACGACCGGCGAGGTCGGATAGATCCACCGGCTCCCCCGCCCACACATGCATGGTCTTGCGAGGCAACAGGCGGAACTCCTTCTTGTAGGGGCCGATGACGTCACATGCTCCCCATTGCGCCACCGGAATGACTGGACGACCGGTTGCCAAGGCGATGCGCGCCGCGCCAGTCTTCCCGACCATCGGCCAGAGGTCGGGGTCCTTGGTGATCGTTCCCTCGGGGTAGACGACCACGCATTCACCGGCCTCGATCGCCGTGACCGCGTCACGCACCGCCGCAATCGCCTCACGCGTCTCCCGATAAACCGGGATCTGTCCGGCACTTCTGATGATGGCTCCGACGATCGGGACACGGAACACCGATTCTTTCGCCAAAAATCGCGGGGGACGATCGTTCTCCCACAGTGCGTGCGAGATGACGAGGGGATCGAACCAGGAGATGTGGTTGCCGGCGACGATGATTCCCCCGTCGTCGGCATTGAGGTTCTCCATACCCCGCCAGTCGCGCTTGGTGAACCAGGTCATTAGCGGCCACAGCAGGAACACCGCTATGCGGTAGCCCGGCCCGAGTTTCCAGGACCGGCGCACTCGGGGCACTCCTCCTCGCGGCACCTGGGCAGGCTAGCGGGTCGGTGGCGTTGAATAGGGACGTGCCGAACAACCACAGCACCGGCGAACGATGGACGGCCATCGTTCCCGTGCGCTCCCTGACGGAGGGAAAGTCCCGCTTGCTCATGGGTTCTTCCCCACCACCGGGCCTCATTGAAGCCTTCGCCCGCGATGTCCTTCGAGCCTGTGGTGAGTCTGTGAATATCGGCCGGACCATCGTGGTTTCGCCCGACGCATCCATCGAGGCTCTAGCGAGAGAAGCCACCAGCGAGTTCGTGCCCGAGCCTTCGGCCAGTGGAATCAATGAGGCCATTGCCTCGGTACGGGCGATCTGCGAACCGGATCAACCGGTGATCGGCATCCTCGCCGACACTCCCTGCCTCACCGGCGCCACCCTGGACGCCGTCCTCACCCACGCGCACGACTACGACGTTTCCTTCGTGGCCGATGCGGCGGGAACCGGCACGACGATGTGGTGTGCCCAAGTACCCGGTGCCCGCTCCTTCTTCGGTTCGCACTCCCGTGCTCATCACCGAGCAAGCGGCGCCGTCGAACTGGGTGTGACCGTATTAAGTGGCGACGATGTCTACCTATGGACGCGCGCCCGACGCGACGTCGACACCGACGTCGACCTGTGGGACGCCCATCGGATCGGCCTCGGCCCCGCGACGACGCGCCTATACGAACAAGGGGCCGCCCAGGCGGGCGACCCCTTACACGATTGATGGAGGCGACTAGCGCTTCTTCGCGGTCGACTTCTTGGCGGTCGACTTCTTCGCGGTCGACTTCTTCGCGGTCGACTTCTTGGCGGTCGACTTCTTGGTGGCCGGCTTGCTCGCCTTCTTGGCAGCCGGCTTGCTCACTTTGCTTGTGGCCGGTTCCACGAGCTTCTTAGCTCCGGAGACGACGCCTTTGAACTCTGCGCCCGGGCGGAACTTCGGCAGCTTGGTGGCCTTGATCTTCACGGCC
>CALKMY010000094.1 GCA_938091275.1 Candidatus Nanopelagicales bacterium
GTGCACCAGGTCAGCAATCCGGTCCGCTGGGACCTGTGCATGGAGACCATGGCCGATCTCGGTGTCACCGCGATTCTGGAAATCCCCCCGGCGGGAACGCTGACCGGCCTCGCCAAGCGGGCGCTGCCCGGAGTCGAAACACTTGCGGTCAAGACGCCCGACGATCTCGATGCCGCGTGGGCGATGATCCAGTCCCACGGGACTGCTTCCGACCTGGACTCCAACCCCACCTGGCGCATGCTCGTGGCACCCGGCAAGGGCACGTTCCAACGGACCCTGGACGCGGTCGCCGGAGACGAACTTCCGCAATCCACGATCGTCGGGAGCGTCGACACTCTTCGTGGTTCGACACCTGTGCACGCACCGCACGGCGGGGTGCTCGTGGAATGGCTGGTCGAGGACGGGGATCCGGTCTCACCCGGCCAACCCCTCGTGCGCTTGCACCCGATCAGCGATCACAGCGAGGGGGTGTACGCGTGAGCGCACCCATCAAGGCACCCGAGGGCGCACCGTTCGCGCGCATCCTCGCCACGGGCAGCTACCGACCCTCGCGTGTTGTCACCAACGACGAGATCTGCCAGACCATCGATTCATCGGACGAGTGGATCAGGGAACGCTCGGGAATCATCGAACGCCGGTGGGCCAGTGACGACGAGACCGTCGCCACCATGTCCGCCGCCGCTGCCGAGAAAGCCCTCGCCGCCGCAGGGCTCGCCTCCCAGGACATCGACGTCATCATCGTCGCCACCTGCACACACCCGTACCAGACCCCCACGGCCGCGTCGGAGATCGCCAGCATGATCGGCGTTCCTACCGCCGCGGCCCTAGACATCAGCGCGGCCTGTGCGGGGTTCACCTACGGCTTGTCCATGGCGCAAGACATGATCCGGGGCGGGAGCGCGACGCACGTGCTCCTTATTGGAGCAGAGAAGCTCAGCGTCTTCACCGACATCTACGACCGCAGCACCGCCTTCATATTCGCCGACGGCGCGGGGGCCGTCGTCGTCGGACCTTCGTCAACACCGGCGATCAGCCCGGTCGTGTGGGGCGGCGATGGCGACCAACTACAGGCGATCAACATGACCCAGAACTGGGTGGATTTCAAAGCCAACGGCTTCGACACGTTCCCAGCGATCTCGATGAACGGCCAGCAGGTCTTCCGCTGGGCTGTCTCGGAGATGACCAGGGTGTGCAGACAATCACTCGACACCGCCGGCATCACCGTCGAGGACCTCGACGCCTTCATCCCGCATCAAGCCAACAACCGCATCACCGACGCGCTGGTACGTGCCCTCGAACTCCCGGATTCCGTTGCGGTTGCCCGCGACATCATCACCACCGGCAACACCTCCGCAGCGTCTATCCCGCTGGCCATGGACCGGATGCTTGCCAGTGGAGAGATCCACCAGGGAGGAAACGCCCTTCTGGTTGGATTCGGCGCGGGCCTGGTCTTTGCCTCGGAGGTCGTTACCCTTCCCTAGCCCCACACGCACCGACGTCCGGGAGTCAGATACAACTACATAGTTCGCCACAACGACGACGGAAGTCCCGTCGCCAACGAAAGGGAAACACATGAGTCAGCAGGAAATCCTCGCCGGCCTCGCCGCGATCGTGAACGAGGTAGCCGGAGTCCCCGTGGAGGATGTCCAGCCGGACAAGTCATTCGTCGACGATCTGGATGTCGACTCACTGTCGATGGTCGAGGTTGTGATGGCCTCGGAGGATAAGTGGGGCGTCAAGATCCCCGACGAGGAAGTCAAGAACCTCAAGACCGTCGGTGACGCTGTCGCCTACATCGAAGCCAACTCATAAGCCCGCGGAGCGGGGCGCACAGCCGTCGAGGTTCGTCACGACCCGCACCCGTGAGATGTGTCAGGGAGTCGCACAGTGAGCACGCCAGAGGTAGTCGTCACCGGTGTGGGAATGACCACGCCGGTCGGCGGAGACGTCGCCAGTAGTTGGTCGGCCATTCTCGCTGGACAATCGGGGGTCCGCCCGATCGACGCAGAGTGGATTGCCGAGCAGCCGGCACGAATCGCGGGTCAGCTCGCGGTGGAGCCGTCCGAGGTGCTGACCAAAGTCGAAACACGCCGACTCGACCGCTCCCAGCAGGCAGCGGTCATCGCCGCTCGAGAGGCGTGGCAGGACGCAGGCGCACCCGCGGTGGAACCCGAGCGCCTGGGCACCGTCATCGGCACCGGGATCGGTGGGGTTACCAGCCTGCTCGAGGCGTACGACACGTTGAACGAGCGTGGATGGTCACGCGTATCCCCACACATGGTCACGATGATCATGCCCAACGGGCCGGCCGCCGTGGTCGGCCTGGAGATCGGCGCCCGCGCCGGAGTGCACTCTCCGGTCAGCGCGTGTGCATCCGGAGCTGAGGCAATTGCAAACGCCGCCCGGATGATCCGCGATGGTCGGGCCGATGTTGTGCTCACCGGCGGCACCGAAGCAGTGATCTGTGGAATCACCATGGCGGGCTTCTCCGCCATGCGTGCACTCTCGACTCGAAACGACGACCCCACCGCAGCCTCTCGTCCGTACGACACCGATCGTGATGGCTTCGTCATGGGCGAGGGAGCCGGCATCGTTGTGCTGGAGTCTCGCGATCATGCCAAGGCTCGCGGAGCCAACATTTACGGCGTGTATGGCGGGGCAGGCATGACGTCCGACGGTCATCACATTGCCCAACCCGATCCCGAGGGTGCTGGCGCCGCCCGCGCGATGACCGCAGCCCTTGCGGACGCAGGGGTCTCTGCTGCCGACGTTTACCACGTGAACGCGCACGCCACGTCCACTCCGCAGGGGGACATCGCCGAGGCCGTGGCCATTCGCCGGGCCCTGGGGTCGGATGCCGATCAAGCGCTGGTCACCGGTACGAAGTCGATGACCGGCCACCTGCTCGGTGGGGCGGGCGCCATCGAATCGATCTTCACGATTCTGGCCCTTCGGGACCGCACCGCACCCCCCACCATCAACCTCGAGAACATAGATCCCGAGATCCATATCCCGGTCGCGGCCAATTCCCCCCACGAGCTGCCGTCGGGCGACATCGCCGCCCTGAACAACTCGTTTGGTTTCGGCGGCCACGACGTCGCCCTCGTCTTCCGGAGCGCCTAAGTGACCGCACCCACGACTGCATCGAGCACCGCATCGAACGCGGCATCGCCGGAGTCCACCGAGGTAGATCCGCGCTCACCCACGGTTCGCCTCGGAATGTTCTTCGACGACGGTGAGTTCGAACTCGTTACTCCCCCGGACGACCGAGGCGTGCTCGTCGCCGTCGGCCGGGTGGCGGGCGGGCCCTGCGTCGCGTTCGCAACCGACCCCACGGTTCAAGGTGGGGCGATGGGCAACGACGGTTGCCGCGCCATCGTCACCGCGTACGACCGAGCCTTCGCCGACTCGGTGCCGGTGGTGGGAATCTGGCATTCCGGTGGTGCGCGTCTGCGAGAAGGTGTGCTGAGCCTCGACGCCGTCGGCCGTGTCTTCGCCGCGATGACCAGAGCCTCGGGGAAGGTCCCGCAGATCTCCGTCGTCCTCGGCCCTGCTGCCGGTGGCGCCGCCTACGGTCCCGCGCTGACGGATCTGGTGATCCTTGGCCCCAAGGGTCGCATCTTTGTCACCGGCCCGGAAGTCGTGAAGTCGGTCACCGGTGAGGCGGTCGACATGGACATCCTCGGCGGCCCGGAGCCGCACGGACGACGCAGCGGCGTCGTGCACATCACCACCGACACCGATCAAGGTGCGCTCGATGAGGCACGCACACTGGTGAGCCTGCTCGAGCAGCAGGGTTCCATGAACGTCGAGAGCGTCGAGGACACCGATCTCGGCGCGCTCATGCCGGAATCATCACGCCGGGCCTACGACGTGCACCCGTTGATTGAGGGATTCGTCGATCACGGAACCTTCACCGAATTGCACGCCAAATGGGCGCCCAACATCGTCGTCGGTCTGGGGCGCCTCGGCGGGCGCACTGTGGGCGTCATCGCAAACAACCCCTTGCGCCTCGGTGGATGCCTGGACTCTTCGAGTGCTGAGAAGGCATCGCGCTTCGTGCGTATGTGCGACGCCTTCGCAGTGCCGCTGGTCGTCCTTGTCGACGTTCCCGGCTATCTTCCCGGCCTCGGACAGGAATGGGAAGGTGTCGTGCGTCGCGGTGCCAAGCTCCTGCATGCGTTCGCCGAGTGCGTCGTCCCCCGCGTCACCGTCGTCACTCGCAAGGCCTACGGCGGCGCCTACGTCGCGATGAATTCGGCCTCGCTGGGAG
Source organism: Candidatus Nanopelagicales bacterium (assembly GCA_938091275.1). Taxonomy (GTDB): domain Bacteria; phylum Actinomycetota; class Actinomycetes; order S36-B12; family S36-B12; genus S36-B12. The sequence continues at coordinate 4,274 of CALKMY010000094.1, forward strand.
CGACCAAGGTGTTCGCCTGGCCCAATGCCGAGGTGGCCGTCATGGGTGCCGTCGCCGCGATCCGCATTCTGCACCGCAAGCGTCTCGCCGAGGTCCCGCCCGAGTCCCGCGAGCAGGTGGAACTCGAACTCGCAGCGGAGCACGAGGTGATTTCCGGGGGGATCAAGCGCGCGGTTGAGATGGGCGTCGTGCACGACGTGGTCGATCCCATCGCGACCAAACGTGCCGTGGCTCAAGTCCTGTGGGACACCCCGGGGGTTCGCGGGCAGCACGGCAACATTCCGCTGTAGATCGTCAGGCCCGCACAACGTCGACGTCGTAGGCACCAAGTTGCGGGTCACGACTGAGAATGACCCAGCTTTCCTCCATCGCTTGCGCAACGAGCATGCGATCGAACGGATCTAGGAGACGCACTCCCCGGGGAAATCAGTACGTCGGCTTGTCCGGTTCGAACTCCGAAACCCAGGCGTTGATGCCACCACCGACGTGAATTGCATCGAATCCGGCTCCCTTTGCGGCCACGAGCGCTTCTGCAGATCGACCACCCGACCTGCAGTAGAGAACCACCTGCTTGTCCTGCGGCAACTTCTCAAAGGCCTCTCCCGTGAGGAATTGACCTTTGGGGATGAATTCCGAACCGTCGATAGCGACGATGCTCCACTCGACCGGCTCGCGAACATCCACGAGCACAAAATCCCGACTGCCGGCGGCCCGCTCGTCGAGCATGGCCTTCAAGTCGTGCACGGAAATCGTGAAGTCCTGGACTGCGTCCGCCGCCGAATCTGGGGTCACACCGCAGAATAACTCGTAGTCGATCAGTTCGGTCACCGTCGGGGTGTCCCCGCATGCGACGCAATTCGGATCCTTGCGGATGGTCACCTGGCGGTAATCCATCTCACGGGCGTCGTAGACCATGAGTCGTCCCAGCAGTGAGTCTCCGACTCCGGTGATGAGCTTGATGGCCTCGGTCACTTGGATGGAGCCGATCGACGCGCACAGCACGCCGAGGACGCCGCCCTCCGCGCACGAGGGCACCATCCCCGGTGGAGGGGGGTCGGGGTACAAGCACCGGTAGCACGGTCCGTTCTCAGCCCAGAACACCGACGCTTGGCCGTCAAAACGGTAGATCGACCCCCAAACGTACGGCTTTCCCAGGAGCACGCACGCATCATTGACCAAATAGCGGGTGGCGAAGTTGTCCGTGCCGTCAACGATCAGGTCGTACTGCGCGAATAGCTCCATCGCGTTGGAGGAATCCAGGCGCTCGGTGTGCAGGTTCACCTGCACGAAGGGGTTGATCTCCGTGACCGACTCACGAGCACTCTCCGCTTTGGAACGTCCAACGTCACTATGCCCATGAATGATCTGGCGTTGCAGGTTCGATTCGTCGACGACGTCAAACTCGATGATGCCGAGGGTGCCCACACCTGCTGCTGCCAGATACATCAACGCCGGTGATCCGAGGCCACCCGCGCCAACACACAGCACCCGAGCGTTCTTCAAGCGCTTCTGCCCGTCCATCCCCACGTCGGGGATGATGAGGTGGCGGCTGTATCGGCGAACCTCGTCCATGGAGAGGTCGCCGGCCGGCGCAACCAATGGCGGCAGACTCACGGCATCTCCTCGATTCAACCGAGCTGCTTGATCCTGCAACGAAGGCTAACGACTCCTCACTGATCAGCATTCCCACCCTCGACACTTGACGACCCCTCGAACGAAGGCCGCCAGCCCTAGGTCGGCCGCCCCATCATCTGTGCCATGCCCTTTTCGATGGACTTCCATATCGATGACGGGATTGCTCCCTCCACGGGACCCAACTCCCACTTATTCACGGTGTGAAGCGCCCATAGTTGGACGACGGAATCCCTCATAAGGCCGGCCACAGCGGCCGGGACGAAAACACCACCGGGTAAAGATGCAACGCTTGTTCGACTTGTTACCGCAGCGATGACCGTCGTGCGCAGCCGCGAGTGGTTGAGTTCATCGCCTTGAATGACTACTGCCGGCCGTCTTCCTTGGGGTTCAGAGCCGATTGCCGTGCCGAAGTCGTACCAACGAACCTGTCCTTGCGAAACTGGATCAGGAGTCGACATCGTCCTCCCACTCCCATCCACCGTCTGACATCGCGCGTACAAATGCCGCGGCGAAGCCAGCGAGTTCCTCCTCATCGGGGCCGTAATACCCGGCCTCATCAAGGACGGCATTGATCTCCGCCACCCGATCGGCCAGCGTGAATTCCTCCACGTACTGCCGGGCTGCGTCAGCAAAGAACTGGGATCGAGAGATCCCCATCTTCTGCACTTGCACCTCCACGGCCTGGAACACGTCATCGGGAACTGAGATCGCGAACTTCACACTTTGTGTATGACTAGGTATTACCAATTCGTCAAGAAGCATCTCCATGCCCCAGCCCTGCAACTCAGGCACCCGGGCAGACCAGCCCCGCGTTGGAGCCTGGGGATACGTACGCGCGACCTACCGACGGGCCTGGAAACCAACAACGTGGTGCAATGTTGCCGGGGCTAGCCGACGAGGTTGCGCAGAACTCGCAACGCAACCGAGAGGGTTGCGAGGTCGGGTTCCTCCACGGCGTTGATCTCCTTGAGGGTGCCGCGGGCGCGCGCGACGCCCTCGGCGTTGGCTTCCTCCCACTGCTGAATGCGTTGCTGCGGTGGAGTGCTGGAGTCAGT
>CALKMY010000095.1 GCA_938091275.1 Candidatus Nanopelagicales bacterium
GCCAGAAACCTGGGAGAACGGGTGTGTGAAGCCCAAACCCAGCCCGTCCCCTACGGTGACACCCACGCCGACGGTGACACCTACGCCGACGGTGACACCTACGCCGACGGTGACACCTACGCCGCCGCCGACAACTCCGGAGGCCACTCCGGAAACCACGGTGACTCCGGCCTCGCCTGAGACGCCCATCGATGCGGATGAGTTGGTGCCTGTCCAGCCAGCTGGTCCGGGAGCCCTGCCTGTCGAGGACGAGCCAGAGGCAGCCGTGGAGCCGGCGGCACCGCAGGCTACTGACACCTCCGTGCCGACCTCCGTTCCCGCTGGTGGCGGTGCAGCGAGTAGCGATCGATGAAACAAGCGGTGCTGCGGCTTGCGGCACTCGTTACCTGCGCCGGGTTCCTGGTTGGCTGCTCCACAGTCAGCGAGGAACCCGGTGCGGACTCGGCACGTTATCCAACGGCATGGTCATCCCCAGCTGACGCACGCGCACCGGCTACAGGCTCAGATGACGTCCTCGAGCGGACCCCCTACGTAACCGCACCCCAGCCAGCATCGATTCGTATCCCTGCACTAGGGGTTATGGCCCGGATTCAACCAGTGGGCCTCACCGATCCATCGACAATGCAGGTCCCAAAGGACATTTCGGTGGTTGGCTGGTTTGACCAAAGTGTCACGCCACGGGGCGAGTCGGGACACACGGTTCTGGTTGGACACCGTGATGGAACGACGGATCCTAATGGTGTATTCCGGTACCTCGCCGACGTAAACGACGGAGATCGCATTGTTGTGCGGGATCTGGCGGGAACGCGCACCGACTACACGGTGATGACAGTCGAAGCTCTCGGTAGGAAAGCGTTTGCTCGGCATGCTCCCGCCATCTTCGCTACAGATGGCCCTCATCAACTTGTGTTGTTGACCTGTGGAGGGAACTACGACCTTGAACGTGGTGGCTATGACAAGACAGTTGTGGTGTTTGCGAAACGCACCTGATCGTGCATTGACCATCAACCGTTGGCTTTGACCGCTCGCGAGGAGGCCTAACTCAAAGATGGTTGTCACCTCACATCCAACCGAGGAGAACTTTGATGTCGCAGAGCTTCGCCATGATCAGCACCTATCCGCCAACGCAGTGTGGAATCGCGACCTTCTCGCGATCACTGGCCTCGTCCATGAACCGGTTGGGGCAAGACGTTCGAATCCTGCGTTTGGCCGACGGAGCAGTAACACCGGCAAGCGAGATGATCATTGGTGACCACGCGTCGGCGCGCGATATTCCCCGTTCAGCTCAGCTACTCAATCGGCATGACGCAGTTATCGTGCAGCACGAATTCGGTATTTACCCGGGTGAGGATGGTGAAGGTGTTCTCCATCTCCTCGGAGAAATCACCGTGCCGGTCATCTCCATCCTGCACACGGTTGGTGAGCGCCCCACGTATCGCCAAAGGCGGATTCTTCAGAGTTTGCTGGATGCGTCCGATGCCGTTGTTGTCTTATCCAATGCAGCGCTCGATGCCCTCGTGCGGACTTATGACGCGGACATGGATCGGACGTACGTGATTCCGCATGGCGCCCCGGATTTTCGTGGCTCCTACCGACCGGATGTCCTTCGCATGCGTCCGCGCATCCTCACGTGGGGATTGTTGAGCGAGGGCAAGGGAATCGAGTGGGGAATCACGGCAATGTCCTTGCTTCGGGACATTGACCCCATGCCCATCTATTACATTGTCGGGCAAACGCACCCGAAGGTCGCAGCTCGCGATGGGCACCGCTATCGATATGAGCTCGGGGAGATGGCCCGTCGAATGGGTGTAGGCGACCGTGTGCACTTCGTCGACGGCTACCTGGACAACAACGGATTGACGCGCCTCATCATGTCTGCAGATATGTACCTGTTGCCGTACGACAGTCGCGAGCAGGTGACATCAGGAGTGCTATCTGAGGCGATGGTGGCGGGGGGACCGATCATCGCCACGCATTTCCCTCACGCGATTGAGCTTCTCGGAGATGGCACCGGCATGCTCGTCAAGCATGAAAGCCCAAATGCCATCGCTGAGGCAGTCCGGCAGATCATCCGGGATCCGCAATTGCGGCACACGATGCGCGCGAAGACTGCAGCTAAATCGAGCTCGTTCGTCTGGCCCGCGGTGGGATCGGCGATGACCTCGCTCACCCACTCTGTTGTTCGCTCGGCTCAGCGACGCACACTCCCCACCATGCACAGCGATCGAGTATCAGCATGAATATCTCCCACCTGGCTTCGCTCACCGACGACATTGGATTGTTTGAGCACTGCTTGTTCGCAGAACCGCGAACCAGCCATGGTTACTGCGTAGACGACGTATCCCGCGGGCTGACTGTCCTGATGCGCAGCGATGATCGAAGCGATGAAGCTCGACGATTGATCGACACCTACATAGCGTTTCTCAGCGCGGCACAACAGCCGGACGGAACCATCATCAATCGACGGGATTGCGAAGGTCGCTGGTATGGCCCGGCAAGCACCGAGGATCACTGGGGTAGAGCCCTGTGGGCTTGGGGAACTCTGGTCAGAGAAAGTGGCGACACGAACCGAGCGGCAGAGGCCTATGAACACTTTCGAATCTCGGCGCGCCGGCGATCAGTGTTCCTGCGCTCAATGGTCTTCGCTTCATTGGGCGCCAGCCAAGTGTTGGACGTGCTACCAGGGAACCGGGTGGCGCTAGCCGTCCTCGAGGACACGATTGCCATGCTGCCCGAGGCACCACCGGGAAAGTGGGTATGGCCCGAGAGTCGACTTACGTACGCCAACGCAGCAGTGGCCGAGGCGATGATGCTGGCTGGGTTCCACACCAACCGAAATGACGTCATACGCCGGGGTCGCCACGCGTTGGAGTGGCTCTGGCAACTTCAGTCGGAGGCTGATCACCTTTCGATCACTCCGCACACTGGATGGCTGCCAGGCGATTCACTACCGGCCTTCGATCAACAACCCATCGAAGTCGCAGCGCTTGTCGATGCTTGTGCGACCGCCTATCACTTGACGAGCGATCCCATCTGGAGTCAACGCATGATGATTGGCCAGCGGTGGTTCGACGGTCACAATGATCAAGGCATAGCAATGCGAGACACCAGGACTGGTGCAGGCTACGACGCCCTCACACTCGATAGTCGAAATGAGAATCAAGGTGCCGAATCGACCATCGCCGTGATGAGTGTCGCGCAGCGAACGAGCGTTCATCTCGAATCGGTGGATTGACGGTGCTGGAGCGTCTACCTGTCGAACTCACGGGATCGACCGATCGCGTTTTGTGCCGGATGTTTATTCCCGGTGAGGAGGACCTCATTCGGGGCCCATCACGGATTCCCGAGGTGGTCAGCCGCTGCATGGAGTTGAGCAAAACACAGGTTTCGACGACCCTGCAGGCGGTGGAGCGGGACTTCAGCGGGCGCCATCGAAACCTGCGTGATGAATTCTCCTCACACTTTCGTGCGGTCGCACATATGGTCGAAGACGATGTCTCCGCTGAGCGACAGCTCTTGATTGGCGCGTACCTTACGCAGGAATACGCCATCGAGGGTGCTGCGTACTTCAATCCCTCCATCGTGCCGCATCCTGATGAGCCAGATGCAGAGTTGGGCAACCTGCGCTTCATCATGAGCGTGCGAGCCGTAGGCGAGGGTCATATTTCGACAATCGTCTTTAGATCCGGGTGCGTGACCTCGAGCGGGGAAGTTGTCATCGATTCACCCTCTCCATACACGACTATTCGCGCGAAGCGATACACGATCCTGCGGCGTCGTTACGTCCGGCAGTCTGCGATCGAGGCAGGCCTGGACTCCACAGATCTGGAGTTGGTGCTCGGGATGCTGCCGGACAAGTTCACCGCGGAGGAGTTGCTGGCGGCGTTGAACCAGATCGACCCTCGTGGGCTGCGCAACACCACGTCCGATGAGTTGATTAGCACGATGCAGGACATCGCCCGCAACACTTACGAAGCAGATTTCCCCGAGGATTCCACCCTCAGCGAGCGAGTGCTGTGGCCGATGGCGTCGGAGGAGCGACGGGGTATGGAGGATCTGCGGCTGGTGCGACTCGGTGATGAAGATGAGCCGGTGCGCTATCGCGGTAGTTACACCGCTTTCGATGGAACTTGCGTGCAATCGCGCGTTTTGGAAACAGACGATTTTCGATCCTTTTCATCGATGTCCTTGACCGGTAAGGGCTCACAGAACAAGGGAATGGCGTTCTTTCCGCGTTGCATCGATGGTCGATACGTTGCCCTGTCGAGGTGGGATCGCGAGTCCATGTCACTGACGATCTCTGAGGACAGTTATCACTGGAATGATGTCCGGCCCATTGAAATGAGCAAGGAACCGTGGGAGCTGGTGCACGTGGGAAATTGCGGGTCGCCGATCGAGGTCGACGACGGATGGCTCGTGTTGACTCACGGCGCTGGCGCAATGCGCCAGTACGCGATCGGCGCGATGTTGCTGGATAAGAATGATCCAGGACGAGTACTCGGACGGACCAGCGAACCACTTCTTAAGGCATCGGATGAGGAGCGCAATGGGTATGTACCAAACGTGGTGTATTCCTGTGGGGCTTTGATACACGCGGATCGACTCACTATTCCGTACGGCATCAGCGACTGGCGTATTCGATTTGCTTCTGTGGCTATGTCGGATCTCCTGTCCGCTATCTCATAGCGGGTTGATTCGGCATTCCATGAAAGCCAGTGCTCCGACTTCATCGCCCAAGAGTTGACGACGCCTGTCGACATGAACGAGGTTACCGACTGAGTCGCGAACCCACGCTGTGTCGTGGTGTTGGTGCACACCGTGCGACCACATGTTCTGAGTGGTGGCCATTAACCGGTCGACCGGCACTTGTTCCATGTCGGAGATCAAGAAGTGGGTGTTGAGTACCTCCTGTGGTTCCCAGCCGAGAAAGGGCTGATCTGCGGGTGCTACGTCTACTAACGTGCCGGTCGCGTCGTGTAGGAGTGTGAACGCGCTGTATAGCGTGGGCTTTTCGGGATCGAACCGATAGCCCACACCTCGAATCGTGTGAATGAAGTGCGGACTGGAACCGGACTCACCGAGCTTTCTGCGCAGCCGACTGATGTAAACCTCTATAGCGCTTTCATCTTCGACAAGACTCGAGCCCCACAGCTGATTGAGCAACTGTCGCGGAGAGAGAACTCGGCGCGGATTACTCGACAGGACCGTGAGTAGCTCGAACTCCGTGCGCGTCAAGTCAACGGGGACTCCATTGAGGATTACCTCGCGTGACTGGTGGTCAATGACCAGCCCCGCTGGCAGGAGGCCTGTCATCGTCCTTGTGGGGTTTCAGGTGAGGGCATGGCATTTCTCTTTTCCTCCGGGTCCTGTGCGACGAGAGTGTCACAAGTAGTGAAGAGGGACCGCGCGACGAGAGTGTCACAAGTAGTGAAGAGGAACGTAAGTGAAAAGCGGCATATTGCCTCACGTTATGTTCACAAGTACAAGGTGGCCTCGAGGCCGGTGAATCGTCGTGACCTGGAATGCACAGTGGCCTCACCATCGGCGATATGGAGTCCGCCGTCCGCTCGCCGGACGTTGAAGGGTCCGGTGATCGTCCTGACCCCAGCAAGGACGAGGGATTTCGCGAGCGCGCGCAAGACGTTTGGGTGGTCGTAGAGCCATGGTTGGGGAGCCAGGATGAAAACGGTGTCCAGCACCTCGTCGGGCTCCCAGCCCAAGAAGGGCTGATCGTTTGGAACGATTTCCCGAAGGATCAATCGGTGATCCGACACAAGGCGCAAAGGTTGTCGTTGGAGTGGCGGTGGAACGAACATGAAGCCGCGACCCCGGATCGTGCGGATGACCTCCACAGAGGGCAGGGGCGCCTCCAACTTGCTGCGAAGGCGGCTGACATACACCTCCACTGCATGACCGTCGCCGACAGTCGCCGAGCCCCAGATGGCTTCCAACAGTTCGGATGTCGCGACGACCTGCGTGGGACTGAGCATCAGCCGCTCAAGAAGCTCAAACTCCCTGGGTGTGAGTCGGGCTAGTTGGCCATCGATCCAGGCATCGCGCAAGCCCCAATCAAGCATGATGCGCTCCATGGCCTCCCCGTCGGCAAGCATCGCCCGATACTTCACCTATTTCACGATGTGCTAGCAGATTAATGACATGGCGGTAAGAAACAGATCGCAAATCGGCCTTAGATCGCTCACAGAAATGTCACAGAACTCTCACAGAACTCTCACAACCTCATCACCGGGCTCAGAGCCGATCAGTTCATTCGCGTGTCTGTCTTATCCAATTCATCGAATTGCTGTTGGACGATGGCACCTACGACCGCCCCGAGGATCGTGATCGGTACGACTTCAATACCGGCACTGCCGATGAGTAGCAATGCGAGCAAGGCAGACGTGAAGGGCAAGCGGATCATGGCGGTGGCCAGTGGACTCACGGCAGCACCGGAGGAGACGAGAGTGAAGAGCACACCCACACCAACGCCGAGGAAGGTTGCCGGGAAGATCGGTTCACCGCGTATCCCACCGCCGAGTGAGACGGCGTACCCAAGCGCCTTAATCGCCACGATCGCAATCACCACGCCGATCGCCAGCGCGAAAGCCTTCAGAGGGAGTTAGCTGGCGGCACTGATTGCTGGTGCTTCCTGCTGCTCGCTCATGCACCTTCCCAGCGCTCTGCGTGCACGTCATCCGCGTCCACGATGCGATAGCCGTAGCCCTGTTCCGCGAGGAAGCGTTGCCGGTGCTGGGCGAAATCGGCGTCGACGGTGTCGCGCGTCACGATGGAGTAGAAGTGCGCCGTCCGACCGTCCGCCTTGGGTCGCAGGACCCGACCGAGTCGCTGTGCTTCCTCCTGGCGTGATCCGAAGGTCCCAGAGATTTGAATAGCGACCGCGGCTTCGGGTAGGTCGATGGAGAAGTTCGCCACCTTGCTGACGACCAGAACGTTTATCTCGCCCTCGCGAAATGATTGAAACAGTCGTTCGCGCTCCTTGATCGAGGTGTCTCCCGTGATCACGGGTGCATCGAGATGAGCGCTCACCTCCGCCAGTTGATCGAGGTACTGACCAATGACCAGCACCTGCTCACCGGAGTGGTGGGCGATGATCTCATCGATCAGACGATTCTTCTCGGGTGTGCAGGCGGCAAGCCGATACTTGTCTTCCGGCTCCGCCATCGCGTAGATCATTCGATCCGGCTCGGGCATGTCGACGCGGACTTCGACGCAATCGGCGGGAGCGATGTAGCCCTGGGCCTCGATCTCACGCCACGGTGCGTCGTAGCGCTTCGGGCCGATAAGGGAGAACACATCCGACTCACGGCCGTCCTCACGAACGAGCGTGGCGGTGAGTCCCAGACGACGTCGACTCTGAATGTCCGCCGTGAATCGAAAAATAGGAGCGGGCAGCAGGTGGACCTCGTCGTAGATGATCAGACCCCAATCGCGGGTGTCGAAAACCTCGAGGTGCGGGTAGATCCCTTTCCGCTTGGCGGTCAGCACTTGATACGTCGCAATCGTCACAGGGCGGATTTCCTTCTTGGATCCGGAGTACTCACCTATCTCGTCCGCCGTGAGCTCGGTACGACGAAGGAGTTCGTCCCGCCACTGTCGGGCCGCAACGGTGTTCGTCACCAGAATCAGGGTCGTTGCTTGGGCCAGAGACATGGCGAGAGCACCCACGATGGTCTTGCCGGCCCCGCACGGCAGCACCACCACTCCGGATCCGCCGTACCAGAATCCGTCGGCTGCCTCGACCTGATAGTCGCGCGGTTGCCATTCGGCCGTGTCCAGTGCGATGGCGTGGCGCTCGCCGTCGACGTATCCCGCGACGTCTTCGGCCGGCCACCCGAGTTTGATGAGGGCTTGTTTCAGGTGGCCTCGTTCGCTGGGGTGCACGATCACTGTCGTTTCATCGAGCCGCGTGCCGAGCAGTGGTGCGATCTTCTTGCTGCGGAGAACTTCCTCGAGAACAGCAACATCGATGGCCTGGAGTACGAGTCCGTGCGCCGGATCGTTGGCCAACTGCAGACGGCCGTAGCGCGCCATTGTGTCCGCAACGTCGATCAGGAGCGCATGGGGAACCGGATAACGCGAGTAACGAATGAGTGTGTCGATGACCTGCTCGGCGTCGTGACCGGCTGCTCGCGCGTTCCACAATCCCAACGGGGTAAGCCGATAAGTGTGAATGTGTTCAGGAGCGCGCTCGAGTTCTGCAAATGGGGCTATTGCTTTGCGGCATTCGTCGGAGTCGGCGTGCTCGACCTCCAACAGCAGCGTCTTGTCACTTTGCACGATCAGAGGGCCATCGGTCACGGGCGCGCTCCGATCAGATCCTGCAAAAGGCCGGCCAGTAGCCGTGAGCGCTCGTCCATGGCAGACACTGACGCCCATTCGTGGTCGGCGTGCGCACCGTCGCCGACGGCTCCGAGCCCATCGAGCGTTGGTACGCCTGCAGCGGCAGTTAAGTTTCCGTCACTGGCTCCACCGACCGCCCGGGATGACAGTTCCGGCAGCCCCATGTTGTGAGCCACGCGCTGAGCGCGGGCGAACAGGTCGGCGGACAGGGCAGACTCCAGAGCGGATCGGTCGATGCCTCCACTGATGGACCATCTGGCCTCGGGGTGTCGCAGTTCCCATGAACGAACGCCCATATCGATTCGCTCTTGCTCGGCGCGAGTCCAGGCTCGAACATCGACGGTTAACGCAGCCTCGGCGGGAACGGTGTTGGAGGTGGTGCCTGATGTCATCACGGTCGGGGTCACCGATGTGCCGAGGGAGCGGTCCGCCCAGGTGACCGCTTCGGTGATGAAGTGCGCTGCTTCGACGGATGCGTTTATCCCGCGCTCGGGGTCCAGACCTGCGTGCGCTGCTCGGCCGGTGAAGTTCAGGTGATACCAAGACGTGCCTTTGCGTTCGGTCTTCAACGCCCCGTCGGCCGATGGCTCGAGAACGAAGACGGCTTCCGCGTTGGTGATGGCTTCGGCGATCAGTTCGCGGGAGGCCATGGACCCTGTTTCCTCATCGGTTGTCAGCAGCATTCCGCAGGAACCCTCCGGGTGAGCTGACACCATGGATAACGCGGCCCAGCCTTGGACCACTCCCGCCTTCATATCGAAGACCCCTGGGCCCGTCATTCGATCCCCATTCACCGCGAATGGGATGCGCTCCAGGGTTCCCACCGGCCACACCGTGTCCAGATGCCCGAGAAGAAGTACCCGAGGGCTCGACGGTCCCCATCGCCAAACAGGTCGGCCACCGTGCTTCTCGATGCGTCCCGGCTCGGACAACCACGCGCGCGACAGCTCATTGGCGGCCTCGACCACCCCTGCACAGGCGGTGAGATCGTCGGTCGGGGATTCGACGGTCACCAGTTGGCGGGTCGCTTCGACGAGATCGTCGACGCGTAGGTGACCGTCCATCGGGTGAGCCTCGTTCCTCTCGCTACCGTGCTGCCGTGAGCGTTGTCGATGATGCCTGGCGGGCTGCCGCGCTAGCCGAAGAGGCTGCGGGGGTATCCGTCCGGACCTTGGACGACCCTAATGACCAAGGCATCGCCGTGCGAATCTTCGATGAGGTGTGGCCTCCGGAATCTGGGGCAACCCATGTGAAGTCGAATCTTCTGCGGGCTCTGGTCCACTCTGGAGGCTACGTCGCCGCTGCGTTCGACGACACCCAACCGGTCGGTGCCGCGCTCGCCGTCGTCGGGAGGCACCGCGTGTCTGGACACGAATCTGGGAGCGGATCGCCGGAAGATGCGTCTTCGTGGCACGCACACCTGCACTCGCACATGGCCGGCGTTGTGGATGGGTATCGAAATCAGCACGTGGGCACGGCGATCAAATTGCACCAGCGAGCGTGGGCGCTTTCCTGTGGGATAGACACCGTGGTGTGGAGCTTCGATCCTCTCGTGCGTCGCAATGCGCGACTGAACGTACAAAAACTCGGCACCCACGTGCGGGACTACATGCCCAACTTCTACGGCAATATGGACGACGCCATCAACGCCGGGGATCCGTCAGACCGCGTCTTCGCGTGGTGGATTCTCGATGGTGCGTCTGCGATCAGTGCCGCCCAGGCCCCCATCGCCGATGTCGACCCAGCGGACTTCGATGAGGCCCGCGTCATTGCCATCCCGGATGACATCGTGAGCCTGCGCACGGCCGATCCGGACCAGGCGCTTGAGTGGCGGATGAGGGTCCGTGAGCAGTTTCTTGATGCGTTGGAGCATGGATTTTCGGTGGTGGGGCTCGATCCGCACGGGTCGTATGTCCTGGCGAAAGGCTCACCCTCATGACTATCGACGCGTTACGCCTGCACTCGTTGCAGATGCCACTGGTGCGGCCTTTCCGCACGAGTTTCGGGACCCAACACGTGCGTGACGTGATGCTGGTCGAGGCCATCGACAGTGACGGCGTCCAGGGTTGGGGTGAGTGCGTCACGTTGGGTTGGCCGGGCTACAACGCCGAATACACTGCCGGGGCAATACAGGTGATCAAGGAGTACCTCGCACCGATTGTTCTGGGCAAGGACTGGACTCCCGACAGCGTTCATGCCGCCATGAAGGTGGTGCGTGGGCACCACATTGCCCGGGCCTCCGTTGGTACCGCTGTGCTCGACGTGTGGTTGCGTCGCGCCTCTACCTCGCTCGGTGACTACCTCGGAGCGACGCGTTCGGAAGTCGATTGCGGTGTGAGCGTGGGGATTCCAACATCGGAAAGCACCGAGGAACTCCTCGAAGAAGTGGGTATGTATGTGGATGCGGGCTACCGGCGCATCAAGTTGAAGATCGAACCCGGGTGGGATATCGAGCCGGTCGCCGCGGTGCGTGAGCGCTGGCCGACGATTCCGCTTCAGGTCGATGCCAACCAGGCCTATTCGCGGGAGCATGCCCACCACCTGGCCAGACTGGACGAATTCGATCTCTTGCTGATCGAGCAGCCGTTGGAAGAAGAGGATTGGTGGGGTCACACGCTTATCGCGCGTGCATGCTCCACCCCGATCTGCCTGGACGAATCAATCCTGTCGACGGAGTCGGCCGAGTCGGCGATCGAGTTCGGGGCCGCGTCGAACATCAATATCAAGCCGGGCCGGGTGGCCGGGTTTCTCGAAGCCAAGAAGATTCATGATCTGTGCCTGAGTCGAGAAGTCCCCGTGTGGTGCGGAGGGATGTTGGAGACCGGCATAGGTCGCGCAGCGAATGTGGCTCTCGCGGCTCTGCCGGGATTCACGTTGCCGGGAGACACAAGCGCATCGAACAGGTACTACGCCGAAGATGTCACCGAGCCCTTCGTACTTCGCGACGGCCGGCTTGCAGTACCGACCGGGCCGGGTATCGGTGTCGTACCTATTCCGGAAAATCTCCGGTCGATGACCGTTGCGGTAGAGGAATTGACAAGTCCTTGAGATGTCAGGCGCTGATCTGAATCGCCACGACGCCGGAGATTCGAGAGACGGCCAGGGTGCGCACCTGTTCGGCGTGGTGGTCGTAGGCAGTGAGAGATCCTCCACCGAGACGAATGGGGTCGACCAGAAGAACGGCGGTGGACCCGTCTGACTCGGCGTGCGTCAGATGAACCGTCTCGTTGTGATCGATGGCGTACTTGACGCTGGCAACAACCGTCGAACTATCCATGCGCGGCACCTCGGAGATATCGATAGGCGCCTCGTCCACCCGGTCCCGGAGTTCCTCTGCTCGGAGCACCCGCAGGGTCTTGTCCACGGTTGCTGCCGTTGCCCGCGTGCGGGGCCGTCGCCTCGGGGCGGGTGGGCAAGGAGCAACGACGTCCGCGCGGACACCGGGCAAGGACCTGGCTGCGTCGGTGATCGCGTAGTTGACCGGCTGCGGGACATCCTTGGAGCTGATGGTGCGGAGAAACTCGATCCAGGTGTTCGGATCGGCATCGACCGCCAGCGCGCGGCGCAGTGACGCCCTTGATATCCGCAGCACGCATCCGTGCCCGCGGGATTCGACGTCCGCGAGGTCGCGCAGGGGTCTGCCCACGGCTGGAGTCAGCGGACCGGCCGCCACGATGGTGTGATCGGCTTGGATGAGAACCGTGTCGACCTCAGCGGCGAGATGAGCAGTGATGGCCTTGGCGAGTGCTGCAGAGTCCGAGGCGGCGGCCAATGCACGACCCGCACTGCTGAGCCCGCCACTGTTCAGAACTCCGAGGACCTCTGCTTCCTGGAACAGCGTGCGAAGGACAGAGGATCGTTTCGATCCACGGCGCCGAGGCCATCGGTAGTCGATGACTTCCAGCATCGTGTCGATGTCGCACGCACCCGCGGCCTCGTTGGCGATGGTCAGTAGATGGTGCCGCCAGGTGGCGGTGAACGGGTGCTCCTCGGTTACCAGCGGTTTGGCGGAGGTGACGCCCTGGCTGTCCCGCCATGTCTGTGCGAGGAGAGCCCAACGACGTCCGGGCGGGGTGCGACGCCAATCGTCGAAGGATTCAGTCGGCATCCATGCCACATCGGAGTCGGTCGCCCCGACAGCTAGCAGCCCCGCCGAATGCGCGATGTCGAGTGCGCAGGAAACGGC
This sequence comes from Candidatus Nanopelagicales bacterium, assembly GCA_938091275.1. Taxonomy (GTDB): domain Bacteria; phylum Actinomycetota; class Actinomycetes; order S36-B12; family S36-B12; genus S36-B12. The sequence continues at coordinate 12,545 of CALKMY010000095.1, forward strand.
GAAGCGATCGGCACCAAGGTGCGCGGCAAGAGTGTCGAGCGCGCGGGTGGATAGACCACCGGAACGAAGCACCGCACCCGGCTCCCGTCGCCACAGATCGCCGACTTCCTCAATGATCGAGATGGTGGAGCGCACGTGTGCCCCGGCCTGTTGATCGAGTGTGGTGTGTTCCTCTGCGCTACCGGGTGGCGCTGAGCACGCCGGAGGCGGCCAGGTCGGCGCGGGTGCCTGAGCAACCTGGTCTCGAACCGACGTCACAACGTGGGTGCGTTCCTGCGTCCCCCACAACAAGGCCGCCGTGTGCAGGGCATCGACCGCGTGATGGACAGACGATGCGAAATCGGTGGCGTCTGCCGCGTCGACCCGGGCCACCACTTCGTCGATGAGCACGGGAATGGATGTTGGTTGTTCGGCGGTGAGTTCGCTTGCCACACGGAGAGTGAAGTGGTGAAGAACATCGACATCGTCCAGGTAACGAGCGATGGATGGACTCGTCGATGCACGGGTGGTTAACGCCCGCATGTCCGAGGGAATGGGGTGCACGAGATCGGGGCGTGCGTTCAACAGTGCGGAGATTTGATCGTCACTGCGGGAGCGGAGGTCCTCGGCGAGTGTCCGAGGTTGGGGTGAACTCATGGCGCTATCGACGCACTTCCCGTCGGGCTCTCGATGAGCGCAGGAGACCGATGATCACGATCGCCAGGCCGACGCCCGTCAGCATCGACAAGAACCACCACACGCCGGACAGGCGAACCTCGGGAAGGAACAAGGGAGTCAAGGCCACCAGGGCGCATCCGAGGCCGATGATGGTGATCACGAGTCCTGCGCGCAGGAGCCGATCACCGTGGGGGGAGCCGCTTTTCACTCCACTAGCCTGCCATGCCCTGACAGTGAGGGGGTGTCCAAGGCCGTAAGATCGGGCGCCAAGCACCCACGGGGTGATCGAGCGAGGAGCGACAGGTGCCGACAGGAATCGTGAAGTGGTACGACTCCGAGAAAGGGTTCGGCTTCATCACTGCCGATGACGGCGAGGACGTCTTTGTTCACGTATCGACGTTGCCGGACGGGGTCCCTGCGTTGCGTCCTGGCACGAAGGTGGATTTCGGAATCGTCGATGGGCGTCGCGGAAAGCAGGCGCTATCGGTCACCATTTTGGAAACCCCGTCCGTTGCGAAGGGTTCGCGTAAGCCGGCCGATGACATGGCCGTAATCATCGAAGACGTCATCAAGTTGCTCGATGGGATGTCCGGACAATTGCGACGAGGGCGGTACCCCTCCGATGACATGGCGCGCAAGGGTGCGGCTGTCTTGCGGGCCGTGGCAGACGACCTGGACGTGTAGCGCACCTGTCGACTCTGCCAGCGACGCAACCGGCAAGGCAGTTAGCGATACATCCGGCGCGAACCCCGCTGCAACGAGCGTCGACTACGAGCGTTCGAGTCGGAAGACCCAGATGCCTTTCGCTGCATCACCACGGCCGGCGACCACCTGCAGGAGAACGCCATCGGGTGGAATTTCTTGTAAGTCCGGGTAGGTAAATCGGTAGTAGGTGGTTTCCAAAGGCGTCGACACCAAACGTTGCTGTCCGATCACCGGTGACCATCCTGAGTCGGCGACCACGGGATCGACACTGATGCCGATCGTCTCTCCGGGAACCACGGGAATGCGCGGGACGTTGTCTCCGGTGCTGGCCTCGGCGATCAAGCTCTGGGCGCAGTCTCCGGGTTCGAGGGCCGGTGAATCGAACGCCCAGCAGATTGCCTCTTGGAACTTCGTCGTGGTTCCGGCGAAAACGGATACGCCGGGCGCTGGCTTCTCGCACGCTGTCAGCGTCAATGCCGCGGCGGCGGCGATCACCACGATCGACGCGATTCGACGGCCCCGGCGTACGGGGGACGGTGGAAGAGGCATGGTCGGACACTACCCGGATGCCGTACCGGCCTCCGGATGAGTGACCCACCGACGGTGCGGGGTCCCGCGTGGGTCACAATCGTCCCGTGACGACCGATGTCAAGGAAGACGCCGTGTTGCGAGACGCCGAAGGTCTCGCGCACGATGCTGTCGTCGATGAAATGGGAGCCCAACTCGTGGGCTCGTACCTCGGTTTCGCCATGGAATCAGAGAGATTCGGAACGCACACCTTCGCCTGCGACGACCCGGCGTACGTCGGCTGGCAATGGGCCGTGAGCGTGTCACGTGTGCCGCGGGGAAAAGCCGCGACTATCTGCGAAATCGTCCTGCTTCCGGGGCCCGAGTCCCTGGTAGCTCCGGAGTGGGTGCCGTGGAGCGATCGCATCCGCCCAGGCGACCTCGGGGTAGGTGACGTTCTCCCCACACCGGCGGACGATGCCCGACTCGTCCCTGGCATGAGCGGATCAGACGAAATCGACGCGATCATCGATCGTGACGAGCCGCGAGGATGGACCGGTTGGGAAGCGGGCCTTGGTCGAGCGCGAGTGTTGTCGATCGCCGGTCGTGATCAGGCGGCGGACAGGTGGGATGACGGTGAGTTCGGTCCCACCTCAGAAATGGCTGAAGCGGCGTCGAAACAGTGCGCGACCTGTGGCTTCGTCGTCAGTGTCGCCGGTCCACTGTCACGCTCGTTCGGGGTGTGTTCCAACCAGTTCGCTCCAGCGGATGGTCGTTTGGTGTCTTTGGCGTACGGCTGCGGTGCCCATTCCGAGGTACTCGAACCTGCCGCCGACGATCTGTGATCAACGCGCCTGTAGTCGAGACCGTCGCCACCGGAAATACACGAGGCCAAGAGCGCCGGTGAGCGTCCCCGCTGCCGCGACCGCCCACCACCACACGCTCGATGTGCCTTGGTCGACTCCGGATGTGATCGACAGGATTACCCACGCGACGACCCAGAGAATCGTGCCGGTGGCCACCGCGGGAATGGCGGTCTCGTCAGGCGACAACGAAGAACGGGGCTGAGTCTTGTCGGTCATCATCTCCATTATGGCTGGCTCGGATATGGGAAGTCGGTTGCGTGAGATGTGTGCAGTGACCGTGCGTACCGGATCGTAGGCTGATGCGTTGTGGACCCTCGGACTCGACGCATCATCACTCTCGCCGTGCTGGCAGTAGCGGTGGGTGCTGTGGTGCTCGCGGCCTTCATCGCCCGATGACGTTGATCGTGGGAGCGACACCAAGAAGAGCGGCTGCATCACGAGTAATCGCGATCCTGACGGTGGCAATCATGACGGCGCTATCTTTCGCCGCTCCAGCGTCCGCGCAGCAGGAACTGCCGTGGACCGAGGTGTGCCGATTCGATGATCGACGTTTGACGGAGATCAGCGGCATGGCCGCATCGCTAATGCACGAGAACGTCGTGTGGGTTCACAATGACTCCTCCGATGCCGCCCGTCTTTACGCTCTTGATCTCCAGACCTGTGACGCCGTGTCGGAATTGCGTCTGCGGGGGGTGCAGGCCCGTGACTTCGAGGGGCTGGCGAGTACGAGAAATGCGCGTGGGCGAGCCGCCCTCTGGGTCGGAGACATCGGCGACAACCGTGACTCCTGGCCTTTCGTCACGCTCCATCGAGTGTGGGAGCCGAAGACGCTAGGGACGCGGTCGCGTCGGGTGAAGTCCTGGGACTTCACCTATCCCGATCGACCACACAACGCCGAAACCTTGATGGTCAGCGGTCGCTCGGTGTGGGTGGCGACGTGGCAACTTGCCACCGGCGGGGTGTATTCGGTCCCGTTGAGGCGCACCGTGGCCCGTGCTGAGCGACTCGACGATGTCGGCCCGTTGACCACGGATGGCTCGATTCACCCGGACGAACGGGGTTACGTCCTCAGGGACTACCTGGATGTCCACTTCTATGTGGGCCTGCCACCGGGAAGAAAAGTCGCCACCTTCGCATTGCCACGTCAAGTGCAGGGCGAAGCGATCACCTGGACGTCGGATGGAACCGGGCTGCTTATTGCGAGCGAGGAGGACGATCGTCTGCTGCGGGTCGATCCGCCGTGGTGGGTCCTGGCGGCGATGCGCCCGCCGGATCATCTCTCGTGAGATGCGGTACCGCGTCATCGTTCACCGGTTCTGGTTCCGGTGCGGTGGTAGTGACCGGCCTAATGAGGAGGAGTGCCAGTGCGGTCGTCAGGAGCACCGGAACCGTGAGGAAGGCCAGGTGTAAGCCGATCTGATCGGACAGCACACCGAGAACGAACGGTGCGATGCCTCCTGCCACCCCGGCTGCCACAGATGACAAGCCGGAGGCGCGATCGATCCTTCCCCCGGAGCTTGCGACAGCGCGCGAGACACCGATGGGCCAATGGACCGCAATCCCGAGGCCAACAACGAAGAGCGCCGTCACGATGACCCACGCACGGGTGAAGGTCCAGGCGACGAAGAAGGCGGAAAGCGTGAGCACGATGGAGGAGATGAGCAGGCGATCGACGCTCCATGTTTGCGCCAGTCGGCTACCGACGATGCGTCCAAGAAACATCCCGCCGGTCACGGCGGCAAGGCTGGCGGCGGCGGCAGCGGGACCCAACCCTGCCCTCTCCCGCAGGAGGTCCGCGCTCCACAGCGTCAAAGTGAATTCGGTTGCGAGGAGAAGACCGACGACGCCCAGAGACCACCAGAAGCGTCGGGGCATCGGTGAATGATCGCTCCCGGATTGTCCGGCCGTGTTGGGGTGCTGTGGCCGGGGAGCCTGCGCGAGCTGAAGACGCGGCGTGGGTGGCTGCCGGCTGCGAAGAAGCTCGGCCACCAGGAGGGCGACGATGAGAGCCCATAGCCCGATGCGCCAGCCCCATGCCAGTGCGGTCGTGAGGCCGACGATGAGAGGGACGAAGAAACCGAAGAGCGCCGCGAGCGCGTTCGCTTGCGTCAGCGCTGCGGGACCAGCTGACCCCTGGTAGTCCAGAATGAAGGCATTGGCGGTTGCCACCAACGATATCCCTCCGCATGACACCAGGGCTGTCCCGATCAGGCTCGCGGGCAGGCCGAAGGGTGCTGTGTAGACGGCTAGTCCGAGGCTCATCACGATGACCGCGTACCGAATGACGCGACCGCGACCCCAGCGCTCCATCAGGCGAGGAATGAGCAGGCCGGTAATCACGTTCGCTGCGGCGAAGACGATGGCGTGGAGCGACGCGATGGTGCGCGAGGTGCCCTGTTCGTCACGCAGCAGAGCCTGGGTGGCCCCGAACCCGTAAAGAAAGAATGCAAACAGCGACAGTTGCAGATACGTGATCCACGTGATCCGATCGAGGTTCGGTCGACGCCCGGAAGAGGGCGATGCTGTCACGCGAGTTGTGAGATGACGTAGTCGAGGCAACCTGTCAGGGCGCGAACGTCATCGGGCTCAACGGCCGGGAAGACGGCAATCCTGAGCTGATTTCGGCCGAGCTTGCGGTAGGGCTCGGTATCGAGGATGCCGTTCGCGCGAAGAGCACCGGTGATGGCAGTGGCGTCGATGGCGTCGTCGATATCGATCGTCACGACGACCGAGGAGCGGTGCCCCGGCTCGCTCACGAAGGGGGTGGCGATGTCGGTGCTCTCTGCCCAGTCGTAGAGGACTCCCGACGACTCAGCTGTGCGACGGGTGCACCACGCCAGACCCCCGTTGTCGTTGAACCAGTCAACCTGCTCGGCCATCAGGAAAATCGTCGCGAGTGCGGGCGTGTTATACGTCTGGTCTTTGCGCGAGTTATCGACTGCGGTTTCGAGGTCGAGGAAATCGGGAATCCAGCGTCCGGAGGCCTTGATGCGCTCCGACCGGGCCAGAGCCGCAGGGGACATCAGGGCGATCCAGAGGCCCCCGTCGGAGCCGAACGACTTTTGAGGAGCGAAGTAGTAGACGTCGAACTCAGCTGCTTCGACATCAAGTCCGCCAGCCCCCGATGTCGCGTCGACGAGCATGAGCGCATCGGTGTCTGCTCCCACGACTCGGCGTGGAGCCACGATGACTCCGGTCGATGTCTCGTTGTGCGGAGAGCAGTATGCGTCGATTCCGGCTTCAGCCGTGAACGCCGGAGCGGTGCCGGGATCAGCGGTGATGATCGTCGGTTCGCCGAGGTGCGGAGCCTTCGCGGCACCTGAGGCGAACTTCGCGCCGAATTCACCGAACGAAAGAAACTGTGCTCGGTCGTCGAGCAGCCCGAACGTCGCAATGTCCCAAAACGCCGTCGAGCCGCCGTTTCCGAGGACCACCTCGTAGCCATCGGGGAGCGCGAAGAGGTCTCTCAGGCCCGACCGCAGTCGACCAACTTCGGATTTGACGGCCTTTTGACGGTGCGACGTCCCCAGGTAGGTCTGCCAAACCCCGGCAAGCGCGTCCACTTGGGCTTGGCGCACCTTCGAGGGGCCCGCCCCGAAGCGCCCATCGGCGGGCAGAAGTTCGGTAGGGATGCGAATGCCGTTAGACACTGGTCCTTCTTTCGAAAGTAGAGAGATGAGGCGCAAGTATCCCGTGTTGCGTCTACGAGTCGTCGTCGGGGACCAGCCAGGATGGCCGCACCATGACCGGGTCCCAGCCCTCGACCTGGTCGGGCCTCCGAGGCTTGGGCCCTACATACCGCGCAGATGGCCGAATCAGTCGTCCGGTTCTCTTCTGCTCGAGAATGTGGGCGCTCCAGCCGGCGATGCGGGCGCAGGTGAACATCGAGGTGAACATCTCCGGGGGAACTTCGGCGAAATCCAAAATCACGGCGGACCAGAACTCCACGTTCGTCGCGAGTGCGCGGTCGGGTCGTCGCTCCCCGAGTTGTGTAAGAGCTTCGCGCTCGAGCGCTGCTGCGACCTCGTACCGAGGGGCTCCCAGGTCCCGAGCCACGTCGCGCAGGATTCGCGCGCGAGGATCCTCTGCGCGATACACGCGGTGACCGAAGCCCATCAGACGCTTATCCGCGTCGAGGGTTTGTCGAACGAAGGTGGCGGCGTCAT
>CALKMY010000096.1 GCA_938091275.1 Candidatus Nanopelagicales bacterium
GCACCGGAGGCCGACGCTGAGCCGGCCGCCGAGGCGGAGGAGACAACCGAGGGCTGATGCCCACCCGGCCCTCGGCCGGAATGACCGAAAGGACGCCACCATGGCGAAGATGAGCACCGAAGAAATGTTGGACGCATTCAAGGAGATGTCCCTGCTCGAACTCAGCGAGTTCGTCAAGGCCTTCGAAGAGACCTTCGACGTCACCGCTGCCGCTCCGGTAGCGGTTGCCGCAGCCGCGGCCCCCGCGGCCGGCGGAGGCGACGCTGGGGCCGCCGCTGAGGAGAAGGACGAGTTCGACGTTATCCTCGAAGCCGATGGCGGAAACAAGATCGCCGTCATCAAAGAGGTCCGTGGGCTGACCAGCCTCGGACTCAAGGAGGCCAAGGACCTCGTGGAAGGCGCTCCGAAGCCGATCCTGGAAAAGGTCAACAAGGAGAAGGCCGAAGAGGCGAAGGCGGCCCTCGAAGGCGCCGGCGCGACGGTTTCTCTGGCGTAGATCTCTCCAGCACCAACCTCTCAACGGGGGGGCCGAGGACAACTCGGTCCCCCCGTTGTGTGTCCGGACCCAGGCGAATTCGGTCACGGCCAGGACACAAATCCCCCGGACCTGTCCCTGCCTGCTTGACCTTTTGCCTCTACCGGGCCACCATCTAGGCACGCACTTACCCGGTGCGGATCCGTCGGGACGAGGATCGAGTCGGGGCCCGCAGGGGAGCGGTTCGCTGTCACCCCTCATCAGGGACCGATCCGGTCGAGGGACCGTCGGGGTTCCCCCGGGTTCGACAGCGGCGTGCCTCGTGGGTATGCTGCTACTTCGCGCTGCCCTCACTACTCCCGGATTCCGGCTGATCGTTCGCACTCGTGTGTGGATTTGACAGGCTGGAGCACGTAGACGTGCTCGGGGTCGGCGCGGACGACGCAGCAGCGCCCCGGAAGGAATCGTCTTGGCAGCAAAGACTTCGGTCAGCACCCCTTTGTCCCCGGGCTTAGCCCGTCACTCGTTCGCGAAGATTCGCGAGCCCCTCGCGGTTCCCGATCTACTCGCCTTGCAGAAGGCCAGCTTCGACTGGCTCCTCGGTCGTGAGGACTGGCAGGCGAGGGTCGCGGCGGAGATCGCCGCAGGGAACACCGAGATCCCCCAGATGTCCGGCCTCACCGAGATCTTCGAGGAGATCAGCCCCATCGAGGATCTTGCCGGAATGATGTCGTTGTCCTTCCGCGATCACCGTTTCGAGCCGTCGAAGTACACCGTCGAGCAGTGCAAGGACAAGGATTTCACTTTTTCCGCCCCGCTGTTCGTGACCGCCGAGTTCATGAATAACGAAACCGGTGAAATCAAATCCCAGACGGTCTTCATGGGCGACTTCCCCTTGATGACGGACAAGGGAACGTTTGTCATCAACGGAACCGAGCGTGTTGTTGTGTCGCAGCTTGTGCGCTCCCCCGGGGCGTACTTCGAGCGATCCATCGACAAGGCGACGGACAAGGACGTCTTCACCGCGAAGATCATTCCCAGCCGCGGAGCGTGGCTTGAGTTCGAGATCGACAAGAAGGATCTCGTCGCCGTTCGTGTCGACCGCAAGCGCAAGCAGCCGGTGTCGGTGCTACTCAAGGCCCTGGGCATGACCACCGAAGAGATTCGCGAACGATTCGGTCAGTACGAGATCTTCATGGCAACGCTGGAGAAGGACACCATCGAGAGCCAGGACGATGCGCTGCTGGACATCTACCGCAAGTTGCGGCCGGGTGAGCCGCCCACGTTGGAGAATGCACGCAACCTGATCGACAACTTCTACTTCAACACCAAGAGGTACGACCTTGCGAAGGTGGGTCGGTACAAGGTCAACCGGAAGCTCGGCCTCGACCTTCCGCTGGACCAAAGCGTTCTGACCCTCGATGACGTCCTTGCGGCGGTCGAGTACATCCTGCGTCTGCACGCAGACATGCCGACCATGGAGGGTCCGCGCGGCGAGGTCGTCGTCGAGACTGACGACATCGACCATTTCGGCAACCGTCGTCTTCGCACCGTCGGCGAACTCATCCAGAACCAGATCCGCACGGGCCTGTCCCGAATGGAGCGCGTGGTCCGCGAACGTATGACCACGCAGGACGTCGAAGCGATCACACCGCAAACGTTGATCAATATTCGCCCCGTCGTCGCTGCGATCAAAGAGTTCTTCGGCACCAGCCAGCTCTCGCAATTCATGGACCAGACCAACCCGCTCGCGGGGTTGACCCACAAGCGTCGACTCTCTGCGCTGGGGCCCGGTGGTCTGTCACGCGAGCGAGCAGGGTTCGAGGTTCGCGACGTTCACCCATCCCACTACGGGCGCATGTGTCCGATTGAGACCCCCGAGGGCCCGAACATTGGCCTTATCGGCTCGTTGGCCACCTACGGTCGTATCAATCCTTTCGGCTTCGTCGAGACTCCGTACCGCAAGGTTGTGAACGGCAAGGTGAGCGATCAGGTCGACTACCTCACCGCTGATGAGGAAGACCGATTTGTCATCGCACAGGCAAATACGCCACTGAAGGACAACGGTGCGATGTCCGAAGATCGCGTTCTGGTTCGTCGCAAGGGTGGCGAAGTTGAGTTCGTGAAGCCCAACGAGGTCGACTACATGGACGTGTCTCCGCGCCAGTTGTGGTCCGTGGCTACCGCGATGATTCCGTTCCTCGAGCACGATGACGCCAACCGTGCGCTGATGGGCTCGAACATGCAGCGCCAGGCGGTTCCTCTCCTGAGAGCCGAGGCTCCGCTTGTCGGCACCGGCATGGAGTTCCGGGCCGCGTACGACGCGGGTGACATGGTTCTGGCAACGAAGGCCGGTGCGGTGACCGAGGTCTCCTCCGAGCTGATCACCGTCGCGGAAGATGACGGCGAGTACACGACGTACGCGCTGGACAAGTTCACGCGCTCCAACCAGGGAACATCGATCAACCAGCGCCCGATCGTGACCGAGGGCCAGCGCATCGAGGTGGGCCAGGTGCTCGCGGATGGACCGTCCACCGATCAAGGTGAACTCGCCCTCGGCAAGAACCTGTTGGTCGCCTTCATGTCGTGGGAAGGCCACAACTACGAAGACGCCATCATTCTTTCCCAGCGGCTCGTCCAAGACGACGTGCTCTCCAGCATTCACATCGAAGAGCATGAAATCGATGCCCGGGACACCAAGCTCGGCCCGGAGGAGATCACTCGGGACATTCCGAATGTGTCCGAAGAAGTTCTTGCCGATCTCGACGAGCGCGGCATCATTCGCATCGGTGCCGATGTCGTCCCCGGCGACGTACTCGTCGGCAAGGTGACGCCGAAGGGCGAAACCGAACTGACGCCAGAGGAGCGATTGCTCCGGGCGATCTTCGGCGAGAAGGCCCGCGAGGTTCGCGACACGTCACTGAAGGTGCCGCACGGTGAGTCCGGGAAGATCATCGGCGTTCGCGTCTTCGACATCGATGAAGGGGACGAGCTCCCGCCGGGCGTGAATCGCCTGGTGCGGGTCTATATCGCGCAGAAGCGGAAGATCACCGAAGGCGACAAGCTCGCCGGCCGTCATGGCAACAAGGGTGTGATCGCAAAGATCCTTCCCGTCGAAGATATGCCGTTCCTGAGCGACGGAACACCGGTCGACATCGTGCTCAACCCGCTCGGTGTGCCTGGCCGCATGAACGTCGGCCAGATTCTGGAGACGCACCTGGGTTGGGCGGCCGCTGCCGGATGGGAAGTCGACACGTCTGATCCACGGGTGGTAAATCTGCCCAAGGAAGTCCAGTCAGTGGAACCACGATCGCGCATCGCCACTCCGGTCTTCGACGGGGCGCGCGAGGACGAACTGTCCACGATTTTGGAGTCGACGCGTCCGACAGCGGATGGCCTGCACCTGGTGAACGCCAACGGGAAGGCCAAGTTGTTCGACGGTCGATCCGGAGAGCCGATTCGGGGCGAGATCTCCGTCGGCTACATCTACATTCTGAAGTTGCTGCACTTGGTGGACGACAAGATTCACGCACGTTCCACCGGGCCGTACTCGATGATCACGCAACAGCCGCTTGGAGGTAAGGCGCAGTTCGGCGGCCAGCGCTTCGGTGAGATGGAAGTGTGGGCGCTTGAGGCGTACGGCGCCGCATACGCGCTCCAGGAGCTGCTCACCATCAAGTCCGACGACGTCCTGGGTCGAGTCAAGGTCTATGAGGCGATCGTCAAGGGAGAAAACATTCCCGAGCCCGGCATCCCCGAATCGTTCAAGGTGCTGGTCAAGGAAATGCAGTCCTTGTGCCTGAACGTCGAGGTTCTCTCCAGCGATGGTGTCGCCATCGAGATGAAGGACAGCGACGACGACGTCTTCCGTGCGGCAGAGGAACTCGGCATCGACCTCTCCCGCCGCGAGCCCAGCAGCGTCGAAGAACTGTAGACGCGACAACACATTGACGACCGGAAACTAACGAAGGAAATCCACGTGCTAGACGTCAACTTCTTCGATGATTTGCGTATCGGCCTCGCGACGGCTGATGACATCCGCACCTGGTCCCACGGCGAGGTCAAGAAGCCGGAGACCATCAACTACCGGACGCTGAAGCCGGAAAAGGACGGCCTGTTCTGCGAGAAGATCTTCGGGCCTACGCGGGACTGGGAGTGCTACTGCGGGAAGTACAAGCGGGTGCGCTTCAAGGGCATCATTTGTGAGCGTTGTGGCGTCGAAGTGACGCGCGCCAAAGTTCGCCGTGAGCGCATGGGGCACATCGAACTTGCTGCTCCGGTTACCCACATCTGGTACTTCAAGGGTGTCCCCAGTCGCCTGGGCTACCTCCTCGACCTCGCTCCGAAGGACTTGGAGAAGGTCATCTACTTCGCTGCCTACATGATCACCTGGGTCGACGACGAGGGGCGTCACGAAGCTCTTCCGAATCTCGAGAAGCAGTTGGGCGTCGAAAAGAAGCAAATCGCCTCGCGTCGGGATTCCGACGTGGAGGCTCGGCAGCAGAAGTTGGAAGCCGATCTCGCCGAACTCGAAGCAGAGGGCGCGAAGTCGGACGTCCGCCGCAAGGTGCGCGAATCCGGCGAGCGGGAGATGGCGGCTATCCGCCGGCGAGCCGATCAGGAGATTGACCGACTCGATCGGATCTTCGACCGATTCCGCACCCTGAAGGTCCAGGACCTCGAGGGTGACGAGATGTTGTTCCGGGAGATGCGTGATCGCTACGGACGCTGGTTCGACGGCGGCATGGGCGCCGAAGCCATTCAAAAGCGCCTGGAGTCCTTCGACCTCGCCGGTGAGGCGGCTGCGCTGAAGGAGATCGTGACGACCGGCAAGGGTCAAAAGAAGACCCGTGCGCTTAAGCGCCTGAAGGTCGTTGCCGCGTTCTTGAACACGACCAATTCGCCCCGCGGCATGGTGCTCGACGCCGTGCCGGTCATTCCACCGGACCTGCGTCCCATGGTTCAACTCGACGGCGGACGTTTCGCGACGTCGGACCTCAACGATCTCTACCGTCGTGTGATTAACCGCAACAATCGGTTGAAGAGGCTGCTGGATCTCGGCGCACCAGAGATCATCGTTAACAACGAGAAGCGCATGTTGCAGGAGTCCGTGGATGCGCTGTTCGACAACGGCCGCCGCGGCCGTCCGGTAACGGGTCCAGGCAATCGCGCCCTGAAGTCGCTGTCCGACATGCTCAAGGGCAAGCAGGGTCGATTCCGTCAGAACCTGCTCGGAAAGCGCGTCGACTACTCAGGCCGATCGGTCATCGTCGTTGGGCCGCAGTTGAAGTTGCACCAGTGCGGTCTGCCTAAGCAGATGGCACTCGAGCTCTTCAAGCCCTTCGTTATGAAGCGTCTTGTCGATCTCAACCACGCGCAGAACATCAAGAGCGCGAAGCGCATGGTCGAACGCTCGCGGTCGATCGTGTGGGATGTGTTGGAAGAGGTCATCGCCGAGCACCCGGTGCTGTTGAACCGTGCGCCGACCCTGCACCGTTTGGGTATCCAGGCGTTCGAGCCGCAACTGATCGAGGGCAAGGCCATCCAGATTCATCCGTTGGTGTGCACCGCGTTTAACGCGGACTTCGACGGCGACCAGATGGCAGTGCATCTCCCGCTGTCGGCAGAAGCACAGGCTGAGGCTCGGATCCTCATGTTGTCCACCAACAACATCCTGTCTCCGGCGAACGGGCGACCGATCGCCACGCCGACTCAGGACATGGTGCTGGGCATCTACTACCTGACGACCCAAAGCGGAGCGAACGCCTCGACGAAGGATGAGGAGCTCCCGTCGTATGCGAGTGTCGCCGAAGCGGTGATGGCCTTCGACGCGGGGGCGCTGGATCTGCAGGCACGCGTCAAGATCAGGATTGAGAACACCGAGCCGCCGCACGGGTGGCCGGTCCCCGAAGGCTGGGAAGCCGGACAGCCCTTCACCCTCATCACCACGCTCGGGCGGGCTCTGTTCAATGAGGCACTCCCGGCGGACTACCCCTTCGTGAACGACCAGGTGGACAAGAAACTCCTGGGTGCCACGGTCAACCGACTCGCTGAGCGGTACTCCAAGGTGGAGGTCGCTGAGACCCTTGATCTATTGAAGGAGCTTGGGTTCCGTTGGGCGACTCGCTCCGGTGTCACCATCTCCTTCTCCGACGTCGTCGCTCCTCCGGCCAAGGCCGGACTTCTGGCCTCGGCGGAGGAGAAGGCAAGCAAGGTGCAGCAGCAATACGAGCGCGGTCTGATCACCGACTCTGAGCGCCGCCAGGAGCTCATCGAGATCTGGACCCGGGCGACCGATGAGGTTGCGCGGGCTATGCAGGAGAACTTCCCTGAGACGAACCCCGTTCACATGATGGTGGACTCTGGTGCGCGTGGTAACTACATGCAGGTTCGACAGATTGCCGGAATGCGCGGTCTCGTGGCCAACCCGAAGGGCGAGATCATTCCCCGCCCAATCAAGTCCAACTTCCGGGAAGGGCTGTCCGTCCTGGAGTACTTCATTTCCACGCACGGCGCCCGCAAGGGTCTGGCCGACACCGCTTTGCGTACCGCGGACTCCGGATACCTGACACGTCGTCTCGTGGACGTGTCTCAGGACGTCATCGTCCGCGAGGTGGACTGCGGTACAGAGCGCGGCAGCGAGATCGTCATCGGCGAGAAGGTCGACGGAGTCCTGCGACCCGTGGACAACCTTGACACTTCTGCCGCCACGCGAGTTCTCGCGCGCGACGTGGAGGTTGACGGAACCGTTGTCGGAAACGCGGGGGAGCAGCTCGACGTGCCGCGCCTCGAAGCTCTCGTTGCGAGTGGAGCCGAGACCATCCGGGTGCGCACTGTGCTCAACTGCGAGAGCTCGGTCGGAACCTGTGCGATGTGCTACGGACTATCGATGGCTACCGGCAAGTTGGTGGACGTCGGCGAAGCAGTCGGCATCATTGCGGCGCAGTCCATCGGCGAGCCAGGAACCCAGCTGACCATGCGCACCTTCCACACCGGTGGTGTCGCGGGTGAGGACATTACGCACGGCCTTCCCCGCGTGGTCGAACTCTTCGAGGCTCGCACCCCCAAGGGTGTGGCACCGATCGCCGAAGTCAGCGGACGGGTTCGAATCGAAGACACCGAGAAGGCGCGCAAGATCATCGTCGTGCCGGATGACGGCGCTGAGGAAGTTGCCCAACAGGTCAGCAAGCGTGCGCGCTTGCTGACTGAGGATGGTGCCCACGTCGAGGTTGGCGAGCAGTTGACGGTGGGAGCCGTCGACCCCAAGCAGGTGCTGCGCATCCTCGGCCCTCGGCAGGTGCAGTGGCACCTCGTGGACCAAGTCCAGGAGGTGTATCGCTCGCAAGGTGTGTCCATCCACGACAAGCACATCGAGGTCATCGTGCGCCAGATGCTGAAGCGGATCACGATCATCGACTCTGCGGATGCACCTTTCCTTGCTGGAGAGCTCGTCGAGCGGAGTGTCTTCGAGGCGCAAAACCGCCGCGTCGTAGCCGAAGGTGGAACGCCTGCTTCGGGACGTCCCGAGTTGATGGGGATCACCAAGGCCAGCCTCGCGACAGAGTCGTGGTTGTCGGCTGCCTCCTTCCAGGAGACGACCCGCGTGCTCACCGATGCCGCGATTCACGCGCGATCTGATTCGCTGCTCGGACTGAAGGAAAACGTCATTCTGGGCAAGCTGATCCCCGCGGGCACGGGTATGCCGCAATACCGCAACATCCGGGTCGAGCCGACCGAAGAAGCGAAGGCTGCGATGTACGCGACGTTCACCGGGTACGACGAGATGGACTATGCCGCGTTCGGAACGACGGGTGGAGCCGCTGTTCCGCTCGAGGAGTTCGACTACCGCGGATACTAAATCCGTCGATTCGCTAATCGTGGGCTAGTTGCTGGCGTGTAGCCACCGGTGCAGTTCGCTTATGGAGTGAACGGGAACGTCGCCGGTGGCTCCCCGCACCCCGACGGTGCGCATGCCAGCGGCGCGGCCCGCGGCAATGCCCACATCGGTGTCCTCGACGACGATGCACCCGTCGGCCGGTATGTCGAGTAAGTCAGCGGCGCGCAGGTAGCCATCAGGGGCTGGTTTGCCGTTGGCGACCTGGTCGCGGGTGACCAGAACCTGCGGCGTCACGCCGGCGGCTGCGAGACGGACGCGAGCCAACTCGGCGTCGGCGCTGGTGTAGATGGCCCACGGCCACGACTGCTCGTCGAGGAAGGCCAGGAGATCAGTTGCCCCGTCGATCGGTTCGATCCCCTCCACGTCGTCGTATTGCAAGCGAAGTTGCTCGGCGGCCAACGAGGCGACGTCGTCGGGTGATGCGTCCGGAAACCACCGTGCAACGGTGACGTCGGCGGGCAAGCCGTGGACCTCAGCAAGCACCGGCTCTGGGTCGAGACCGTGCACAGTCGCCCACGTGGCCCACGCACGGTCGACATTCGCATGGGACTCGATCAAGGTCCCGTCCATGTCGAACAGGAGAGCGGCCGGCCAACGCGTCATGGCGACATTGTTCCTGCTCCGACCGTTGCCCATGCCAAGCGGTGGCGTTCCATGACATGCTGGAGTTATGACCCAGCCTCCCGAGTCCGATAGCGACGACCCGAACGACCAGCCCATGCCCGATTCATCAAGTTCCGGAGATGGACAAGGAATCCCGTCGGCAACTCCCCAATGGCCGTCGCCGCCACCTCCTGGACCGGGGGAGAACGTCCCTGGCTCCACCGACGCGCCGGGATACGCGGGTCAGCCTGGACAACCGGCCTACCCGCCCTACCCGCCGCCACCTGCCTACGGCGCGGGGCCAAAGACGTCGAACAACGCGATCGCCGCGCTCGTGCTGTCGATCGTTTCCTGGGTGTTCTGCCCGATCATCCCCGCGATCATCGCTCTGGTCTTCGCCAGCAAGGCCCGCCGGGAGATCCTCGCGAGCAACGGCTGGGTTACCGGAACCGGCCTCGTCACCTCCGCGAAAATCGTCGCCTGGATCAATATCGGATTCTGGGCGGCGATCACCATCATCTGGATCTTCATCCTCGTCATCGCCCTGATCTCCGGGGCCATCAACACGTCCTGACAGATGCCAGGACCCGCGAACGAGTCCCGAGCCTCGCACTCACCCCGCCGTAGTGGTGGACTTATCGTTGGATGGCGACAGCGGTAGAGGACCCCGGTTTTGACGGGAAATCCACCCCCGGGTACTGTTTCACCTCGTGCCCGGCCCCGGGCACATCCTGCTGCGTGCGGCTTCCCCTCGAAGAGGTGCGCAGGCTCCCTGAGCGGTAGCTCGGGAGACGGGATCCAACCACGATGGGTCGATGTCGTCGTGCGCCCGCAAGGCGCGACACGCCCGACCGCGTGGGTCGGACTCGCAGGAGGCAGAACAAAGAACGAAGAGTAGGAGAGGCGCCACGTGCCCACCATCCAGCAGCTGGTTCGCAAGGGCCGCCAGGACAAGATCTCTAAGACCAAGGCACCTGCCCTGAAGGGCAGTCCGCAGCGTCGCGGCGTGTGCACGCGCGTCTACACGACGACCCCGAAGAAGCCTAATTCCGCTCTCCGCAAGGTCGCCCGCGTCCGCCTCACTTCGGGCATCGAGATCACCGCGTACATCCCCGGTGTCGGGCACAACCTGCAGGAGCACTCCATCGTTCTGGTCCGCGGAGGTCGAGTCCGTGATCTTCCCGGCGTCCGCTACAAGGTGATCCGGGGTGCCCTGGACACCCAGGGCGTGAAGAACCGGAAGCAAGCCCGGTCTCACTACGGCGCGAAGAAGGAGAAGGGTTAATGCCACGCAAAGGTCCCGCGGGCAAGCGGCCGATCGTCAATGATCCGGTGTACGGATCGCCGGTCGTCACCCAGCTCATCAACAAGGTTCTCCTTGATGGCAAGCGATCCAAGGCCGAGTCGGTCGTCTACGGCGCGCTCGAAGGATGCCGCGAGAAGACAGGCACTGATCCGGTCCAAACTCTCAAGCGCGCACTCGACAACGTTCGTCCCACCCTCGAGGTGCGCTCACGTCGCGTCGGCGGCGCCACGTACCAGGTTCCAGTCGAGGTGAAGCCTGTTCGCAGCACCACTTTGGCGATGCGCTGGTTGATTGGTTTCTCTCGGCAGCGCCGCGAGAAGACCATGACGGAACGTCTCATGAACGAAATCCTCGATGCTTCCAATGGCCTGGGCGCCAGCGTCAAGAAGCGCGAAGACATACACAAGATGGCGGAGTCCAACAAGGCCTTCGCTCACTACCGCTGGTAATTGCCCACAAGGCCTGAGAAAGCAACGGAGTTCATAGTGTCCACCGCACTTGGTATCGACCTCGCCAGGGTCCGCAACATCGGCATCATGGCGCACATCGATGCTGGCAAGACCACCACCACCGAGCGGATCCTGTACTACACAGGAATTAACTACAAAATCGGTGAAGTTCACGATGGCGCGGCCACGATGGACTGGATGGAGCAAGAGCAGGAGCGCGGGATCACGATCACCTCGGCTGCCACCACTTGCCAGTGGAAAGACCACACAATCAACATCATCGACACCCCAGGACACGTGGACTTCACGGTCGAGGTGGAGCGCTCGCTTCGTGTCCTCGACGGTGCAGTTGCTGTTTTTGACGGCGTCGCCGGAGTGGAACCGCAGTCGGAGACGGTCTGGCGTCAAGCCGACCGCTACAGCGTCCCGCGGATGTGCTTCGTCAACAAGCTCGACCGCACCGGAGC
>CALKMY010000097.1 GCA_938091275.1 Candidatus Nanopelagicales bacterium
GACGACGGGGTCTCCGCCTTCGAGGACCGAGACGACCGAGTTGGTCGTTCCCAGGTCGATACCTACTGCTCGAGCCATGGTGGCTTCACTCCTTGCTCTCTTCTTCTCCGGCCAGGGTCGGGGCGGGAGTGCTCCCGCCCCTATCCCCTCCGGGTGGTCTCATAACTCCAGTGTGACTCATCACGACCCCAAATTGCAAATTCGGGCGCATAATACTTGAGTCTGGTGGACTCATATAAGAAAACCCGCTGGTAGTGGGAAAACTTCCCCCTGCAGGGCCCGATCGGCGTGATGTAGATCACCCGCCCAAGGGGCTCGGATCAATATGCGTCCCCTGCCGCAGCTCCGTGCCCCTAGTAGCGTGCTCGCGTGAGTACCGCCCTCGCTGCGGCCTTGACGGTCATCGCCGCGATTGCCACCGTGGTGGCGATCGTCCTCTTTGCTCGGACCCTCGCCGGGATGGTGCGCACCTACCGTGGAGGGCAGCCCACCCATAGGTCGGACAACCCAGGACAGCGCACCGCCACCCTGCTGCGTGAGACCCTCCTGGCCAGTCGCCTCAAGCAGCAACCGGTGGGGGCCATCGTCGCCACCGCGCACTGGATCGTGCTGATCGCTTTCTTCGTCCTGTTCTTAACGCTCGTCACGGCGTACGGCCAGCTTCTCAATCCTGATTTCGTGATTCCCCTCCTCGGCCACTTCCCCCCATTCGAGTGGCTGGTCGAAGGCCTCGCCTGGCTCATGGTGCTGTCGATCGTGTTCCTCATCGCGCTGCGCGTGTCCAATCGGCCGGACTCCAAAGGACGAAACTCGCGCTTCTTCGGTTCGACTATGTGGCAGGCCTACTACGTCGAGATAACGATCCTCCTTGTCGGCGTCTGCGTCATTGCCTTGCGAGCAATGGAGTACGCACTCGGCTCTTCTCAGGGTGCGTCGTGGGCCAGTGCCGTGCACTTCCCCTTCACAGCGTGGATCGGATCCGGGCTCGCGCAGACACCCGAGGCCACCCTCGAAACCGGCATCGCTGTCGTGGCGTTCATCAAGATCGCCGTATCCCTGGCCTGGTTGATCACTGTCGCAGCGCAACCGACGATGGGCGTTGCCTGGCACCGCTTCTTGGCGTTCTTCAATGTGTGGTTCCAGCGCAATACCGACGGCCGACCAGCACTCGGTCCCCTGCAACCTATCGCCGTCAAGGGTGAGGCCATCGATTTCGAGAACATCGACGACCTCGACGATGATGCGTCCCTCGGTGTTGGCACGATCGGTGATTTCACGTGGAAGGCGTTGCTCGACGTCAACACGTGCACCGAGTGCGGCCGGTGCCAAAGCCAGTGCCCAGCCTGGAACACCGAGAAGCCACTCAGCCCCAAATTGTTGACTCTTGCTCTTCGCGAGCAGTCCCACGCCGCGGCTCCCTGGTTACAGGCTGCGTCGGACCAACGCTCCGATCTCCACGAGGACATCCTCGGGATCGCCGAGCGACAACTGATCGCGGACGGTGACGGCGACCCCTGGGCGCAAACATCCGGTGGCGTGATGAGTCCGGATGTTCTGTGGAGTTGCACCACCTGCGGAGCCTGCGTACAGCAGTGCCCGGTCGATATTGCACACATCGATCACATCGTCGATATGCGTCGCTATCAGGTGCTGATGGCGAGCGAGTTCCCGAACGAACTCAACGGCCTGTTCAAGAACATCGAGAACAAGGGCAACCCCTGGGGGATGAACGCATCCGACCGCAACGCGTGGATCGAAGAGGTCGACTTCCCCGTGCGCGTCTTCGGCATGGATGGTGAAGACGAAATTCCCGCAGACGTCGAGTATCTGTTCTGGGTTGGCTGCGCTGGAGCATTCGAGGATCGGGCGAAGCAGACAACGAAAGCCGTTGCCGAACTCCTGCACATGGCCGGGGTCGAATTCATGGTGCTCGGCGAGGGCGAGACCTGCAACGGAGATCCGGCTCGACGTGCCGGGAACGAATTCCTCTTCCAGATGCAGGCTATGCAGAACGTCGAGGTGCTCAACGAAATCAAGGCCACGAAGATCGTCGTGACGTGCCCGCACTGCCTGAACACCCTCGGCAGGGAATACCCACAGCTTGGCGGCCATTACGAAGTCGTGCACCACACGGAGCTGCTCAACTCACTCGTCGACGCCGGCAAGATCACGGCCGTCAAGCCCGTGGCTCGCACCGTGACCTACCACGATCCGTGCTACCTCGGTCGACACAACGACGTCATCACACCACCACGCGCACTGATCGGTGACACGGGAGCTTCGCTCACCGAGATGCCGCGTCATGGCAAGCAGTCCTTCTGCTGCGGCGCGGGCGGTGCCCGGATGTGGATGGAGGAGAAGATCGGCACGGCGGTCAATAAGACCCGGGCCGACGAAGCCATCGCTACCGGTGCTCAGACGGTTGCCGTCGCCTGCCCGTTCTGCTCGGTGATGATGAGTGACGCCGTCGCCGCAAAGCAGCAAGACGGCGGGGCCGAGGGTGTGGAAGTCACGGACGTGGCGCGCTTGATGCTTCAGTCCGTAAAGAGTGACTGAGCGCGAGGGTTCGTTAGACCTGGGTGCGGTGAAAGTTCGCGAACGAGCGTGATGGTGTCGGTCCGCGCTGACCTTGATAGCGAGACCCGTACTTCTCCGATCCGTACGGGTGCTCGGCGGGGGATGACAGCCGGAACAAACACAACTGTCCGATCTTCATGCCCGGGTACAGCGTGATCGGAAGGGTCGCCACGTTCGACAGCTCGAGCGTCACATGACCGGAGAAACCCGGATCGATGAATCCCGCCGTCGAGTGAGTGAGCAAACCCAGGCGCCCCAAGGACGACTTTCCTTCGAGGCGGCCGGCGACGTCATCGGGGAGCGTCACCACCTCGAAAGT
The DNA here is from genome assembly GCA_938091275.1 of Candidatus Nanopelagicales bacterium. Classification (GTDB taxonomy): domain Bacteria; phylum Actinomycetota; class Actinomycetes; order S36-B12; family S36-B12; genus S36-B12. The sequence goes on from CALKMY010000097.1 coordinate 2,897, forward strand.
AGATCCGAGCACGAACTCACCGGGGTGCAGGATGAACGGCTCATCACCCTCGGGCTCGATTAACCGGGTCAGGTCTGGCTGCTCCACGCTCGGATCGATGTGCGGGTACTTGTGGTTCTCAAACACCCGGAACCAGCGATCCAATCGCACGTCGATGCTCGACGGCTGGATCATTCCCTCGTCGTAGGGGTCAACCTGCACCCGCTCAGCGGTAATCTCCGCCTTGATATCCCGGTCACTCAGCAGCACCAGGAAAGGCTACCGAAGGGTCTATTCCAGGCCTTCGAGAATCTGGATATCCACGAGATCCTGCGGTCGAGCACTTGCCTGCTTGTTTCGCTTGAGCCCCTCCCGGCCGATAAACGGGAGCTCTAGCCCTGCTACTTCGACGGAAAGACGATCCGCCCAACATTCCTCAAAGTCAACTCCCGAAGGTGTCGTCAAGAGATCTACCCGATTCGGTGGATACCCCAGCTGCACCACGACGTCTTCGTCAAGGAAGTCGTTCGCAGTCAATCCCAAATCGCCAAAGCCGAAGTCGGTTAGCGCCTCAACCACTGAGTTCGCGTTTGACGAGTCCGGCCACACCCAAATATCCAGGTCTTTCGTCATGCGCGGGTGACCGTGGGCCGCCAGCGCCCATCCACCGACTATCAGGTAACGGACGTTATGACGGGCGAAGCACTCGAGCAACTCTTGGAAGTCGCGGCTCAGTCTCATCCGTCCACCCCTCGTATTCCCGGCGCAGTTCAACCAGGAACTGCAACCGCTCCTCGGCTGGTCGAGACGACCAATACTCAAGGTCCGAGTCGTTGGCCGCCATCGACTTTTTCGTGACGACCCGCACAATGGAACTCATGTCGCTAATGGTACTCGCGACAACTGCACGTGTTTCGTCATCGTGAACGTCGATAGGCGCCTGGAGTGAGCCCCAACACCGACCGAAACTGACGAGTAAACGACGCCTGGTCGTAAAACCCACACTCCGCGGCCACATCACCCATCGACATGGACGTCGTGCTGATGAGGTGCACTGCCTGCTCCAAGCGAAGGCGCTGTAAAAGTTTCTGTGGCGGAATCCCCAGCGTGCGCCGGCAAAGCCGCTCGAGTTGCGTGCTCGACAGCCCAGCCACCCGCGCCATCTCGGCTACCCGCCACCCGTGGTGAATGTCCCGACGGACAGCAGCAATCACACCCGCCAACCCCGCGTGCGCGCTATTCACCTGCGACTGCAGGTCAATGGACAACACGGCAACACCAACGACGACGCCCCCATCACGCAACGCGGACTTGTTGGTGACGTACCAACCCATCGAGCCATCCGCACGCACGATCAGTTCCAGTTGTCCCCGTAGCGCCTTCCCGGTGGCGATTACTTCGGCATCTTGGGCGGCATAGGAATCGGCCATCGCGGCCGGAAAGAACTCGTGCACTCGATGGCCGACGATTCGATCGGCCGCAAGGCCAACTCGCTCGCAAAATCCCTCATTCACGAACACGTATCGACCATCGAGCCCCTTAGCTGATGCCATCACCTGAGGAATCCCCGCAACCAACTCCGTGAAGGGACGCAGCACCTGATCGGGTATCGGCTTTTGTATTAATTCGACAGCCACGGGGCCACTGTGGCACAAGACAAGGCCCCCGACCTAGGGAACGCTTCAACCATGAGCGCTCCCACCCTGGATTCAGCCAACACCACCAACAGTTCCGGTCTGCCGGCCGATGAGGTCCTGACGGCCAAGGCTGAGGCCCGGGCCCTCGCTCTGCTGGAGGCGTCGCTGGGGGATACCTCCCGCAAGGAGGCGGCCTCGTCTAAGCGGCTCGCCCGATTGCTTGCTGACGACGCCGGCCGCGACCTGCTGCTCGACCTCACCGACCAGGTGCTGCGCATTCCAGACGCGAAGCGTTCTGCCGAGCGTTTGCACGATCTCACCGCCGAGGGCGTGCCGGCCGCTCTCGGTGGTTTCGATCGCTTCGGCCTGGCAACGCTGGGCAAGGTCGCGCCAACTATCCCCGCCATCACCGAGAAAGCAGTCGACTGGCGTATCTCCAAGGACACCGCTGATGTCATCCTCGCTTCGGAGGAGCCGACGTTCTCGAAGTACGTACGTCGTCGCACCGGCGACGGTTTTCGCATCAACGTCAACATCCTCGGCGAGGCGATCCTCGGCAACGACGAAGCCGGTGCCCGAGCCGCCAAGGTTCTCGATCGCATCCGTCGTCCCGACGTGGACTACGTCTCGGTGAAGATCTCCGCGATCTGCGCCAATCTTGATGTTCTCGCAGAAGAAGACTCACTCGCGCGCATCGAAGAGCAGCTCATCGAGCTCTACCGAGCCGCTCGCGATGCGTCCCCGCGCACCTTCGTGAATCTCGACATGGAGGAGTACCGCGACCTTGAACTCAGCCTGCACTCCTTCATGCGCATCCTCGACCGCCGTGAGTTTGATGATCTCGAAGCTGGCATCGTCCTACAGGCCTATATCCCCGATTCGCACGCAGCACTGCGCACGTTGATCGACTGGGCGAACGCCCGGTACGAACGCACGGGAACAAGCATCAAGATCCGGCTAGTCAAGGGCGCGAACCTGGCCATGGAAGCGGTCGAGGCCGAACTACACGCTTGGCAGTCCGCGCCCTATTCGACCAAGGCGGATGTGGATGCCAGCTATAAGGCAATGTTGGAGTACGCGCTGCTCAACGCCACCCCCGGAGCGCTACGCATCGGCGTCGCCAGTCACAACCTCTTCGAAGTCGCGTGGGCGCTTACCCTTCGCGACGAACTCGACGCCCATGATCGTCTTGAGATCGAGATGCTCGAAGGCATGGCGCCGCCGCAGTCTCGCGCGGTGCGAAACGACGCCGGCTCGCTGTTGCTCTATTCACCGATCGTCAGCCACGATGAACGTGATGCGTCGATCGCGTATCTCTCTCGCCGACTCGATGAGAACTCCTCGCCGGAGAACTTTTTGCGCGCGCTGTTCGACATCACTCCCGGAAGCCCCGAGTGGCGCGAGCAGGCCGAGCGATTCCGTGCCTCTGTCAAAGAGCGTCGGACTGTCACGGACCAAACCCGACGCAACCAGGACCGCACCGCCCCGCACCCGCGCTTCCCGGTAGATGGTTCCTTCGAGAACGTCGCGGACACCGATTTCACTGTCCCGGCCAACCGTGAGTGGCTCCACCATCACCTCAACAGCTACCAGTCCATCAACCCACCGCTTGTGGAATCCATTGGGAACGTCGACGACGCCATCGCGCGCGCCAAGGCCGCGCAAGCCGAGTGGGCCAACACCAGTTGGGCGACCCGACGGACGATCCTCGCTCAGGTGGCCGAGGTCCTTGAGGAGCGTCGCGGTGAGGCGATCGCCGCCGAAGCCCACTTCATGGGCAAAACCGTGCGCGAGTCTGATCCGGAGATCAGCGAGGGCATCGACTTCGTCACCTTCGCCGCACACCTCACGCTGCAGCATGAGGAATACGAGAAGCAAGGATTGACCTGGCAACCGCACCCCGTCACCGTCGTGGCCGGCCCATGGAACTTCCCCTACGCCATCCCGCTCAGCGGCTTGGTCCACGCGATCGCGGCCGGCGGCGCTGCGATCCTCAAGCCCGCCCCGGAGGCCCGCGAGGTCGGCGCACTGCTCATCGATTCGCTGCATCGCGCCGGAGTCCCGGAGGATCTCGTTCAACTGGCCTGCACCCCGGACAACGA
>CALKMY010000098.1 GCA_938091275.1 Candidatus Nanopelagicales bacterium
TCGAGATCGCGACCGAAAGCCACCACGTCGGTATCGCCGATTCGGTGCGGTTGGTGCAACGGTGCGCCGGCGCGTTGCAGCGTCGGCCCGTCGACCATGAAATGGCCGACTCGGTGGCGTGCGTAGAACTGCTCGAGCCCCGGTCGGTACGCGCACTCCGGAGCCCAAATACCAGTGGGCCGGTGGCCGACTCGAGCGGTCGTGTCCGCGAGCCCGGCCTGCAGCGAGAGGTCGATGAGCGGATCCGCCAGGTGCGGCGTGAAGGTGTGGGTTAAGGGCCCGCCGAGCAGTTCGATCACCCCCGAGTCGACCAGCGGTCGAAGGGCGGCGGACCCGCCTGCGGACCAGTGCTCATCGAGTTCCCGTGCTGCAGTGATGGCGAGTTGGTAATTGCGCTGAGCATCGCGGGCCGCAGACTCGTCGGCTGTCCGAGAGGCTTCGAGCGCCTTGCCACTGGCGCGCGTGTGCCAGTCCGCGATCCAACGAGCCTGCTCGTGGACCGAGGTCCGGTCGTCCCATTGGGCGGCTAGCACCGGAGTCACGCCGAGGGTGAGTTGATGCGTCAAGCCGCGTTCGGCTCGCTCCCTTAGGAGAGCGAACATCGGGAGGTACGCGTGCGCCCAGGCTTGTCGAAGCCACTCCTCACCAACGGGCCAGGTGCCGTAGCCGAGAAGCCACGGCATGTGGGTGTGCAGAACTATCGCCAATCGGCCGACGGTAGGTGTGGTCACCGCAAAGCCTCACCACACGGCGATGAGGTCATGTGCTGACTCATCGTCATCATTGATGGGTGCGATGGTGAAGTCGCTGTGTGTCACCGAGGTCGCGAAAGCCATTGCCTCGGTGTCGAGTTCGATCAGTTGCTCGGGGAGAGAGCCGTGGATGTTCTCCCACTGCTCGAGCCGTTGTTCGTGGTGAAGGCCGTACATGGTGGGACTGCGATGCCCGCGTTGATGTGCGACTGCTTGTACGAGCAGAGACTTCAACTCTGCGACGTCAAATTCACGCACGTGAAAGGGGTTGACCGGTGATGCCCCTGCAGGCAGGCCCGGCGAGTGCACAGGGCGGTTGGGTGTGCTGACGATCACGGGCCCTTGAGTGCAGCGATCCAGTTCGCGAAGGAATGCCAGGGGATCCCAAATGTGTTCGATCACCTGCAGCGAGATCGATGCATGAAAGCACTCATCCCGAAATGGCAGGGCAACGAGATTGCCTACCAGGGCGCTGACGTGCGGATAGGTCCGACGCACGTGACCCATCGTCTGCAGATCCAGATCAATGGCCACGACGCTGGCGTCGTGAATGATCGAACGCAGGCACTCGGAGCCGTACCCCTCTCCGGATCCGGCGTCCAGAACAATCGTGCCGCCTGGTCGAATGCTGTGGGGACGGTGGCGGACCGATGAGGAAACCGCCTCTGAGGACACGACCGCCGAAGCCCAGCGGTAGCAGGCCTCATGCCGAGCGAACCAGTAGTTCTCGGAGGGGATTCCGGGCCAGGTGCGCTCCCCGGTGAGCACAAATTCCGCGGCCGCATCGCCGAGATCTGGCTGGCTAGGGGGCACGTCGAGCACGGGGTGACCCTAGTCGCGAGGGCAACTCTCAGGAGGAGTCCCTGGGGCTAAGTTACTCGCGAGTAACATATACTGGAGAAGTTGCGCGACCATGAGAAACAGCCATCATCAGTCGTGGAAAGACAGGGAGAGGTACCTACGATGAAGATCGCCGTTTGTGTGAAGCAAGTCCCGGACACATGGGCTGAAAAGACGCTGTCCGCTGCGGACTCGACCCTCGATCGGGCGGCCGCCGATGGCGTGTTGAACGAGCTCGACGAGTACGCCGTTGAAGAGGCGTTGCAGGTCGCTGAGGCGCACGGTGGCGAATTGACTGTCGTCTCGATGGGGCCGGAGAGGGCTGCCGAGACGGTGCGCAAAGCACTGTCGATGGGTGCGGACGCCGGAATTCATATTGTCGACGACTCGCTGCACGGGTCCGATGCCATCGCGACATCTGCGGTGCTGGCGGCGGCGCTGGAAGGTAGGGGGTTCGATCTGATCGTCTTCGGGTCGGAGTCCACCGACGCCCGCATGAGCGTCATCCCTGCCATGGTCGCGGAGCGCCTAGGCATCGCCCAGCTCACCTTCGCGCAACGAGTGTCGCTTTCCGGGTCGGACGTCACCATCGAAAGGGTCACCGACTACGGGTTCGACACCGTCACAGGTTCGACCCCAGCCGTCATCAGTGTGGTCGAGAAGATCAACGAACCGCGTTATCCCTCCTTCAAGGGAATCATGGCCGCCAAGAAGAAGCCGGTGGACACCGTCACCGTTGCCGATCTCGGGCTCGAAGCGGCCACCGTCGGACAGGCCGCGGCCTGGTCCGCGGTTGAAGATTTCGCTGCTCGCCCACCGAAGCCAGCGGGAACCGTCGTGACAGACGAGGGTGACGGTGGCTCCCGGATCGCGGCGTACCTGACCGAGCAGAAGTTCATCTAGAAGGGATGCTGACATGACAACAGTTCTCGTCCTAGCGGAGCGCGATTCTTCCAATGGCACGGTGAAGAAGACGACGCTTGAGTTGTTGACCTTGGCCCGACGTCTTGGGGAGCCCCAGGTGGTGTGGTTCGGCGACCAGGGATCCGAGGCCGCTTCCGTTCTCGGGGAGTACGGCGCGAGCGCCGTGCACGTCGTCGGCGGCCAGGACATGGCCGACCACCCCGTTGTTCCGATTGTGGATGTTCTCCAAGATCTCGTCGCTGAACTTGACGCGAAGGCCGTCCTCGTCCCATCGTCGGCCGACGGGAAAGAAGCCGCGGGTCGGCTCGCTGTGCGCATCGGCAGCGGTGTCATCACCGACGCGGTTGATATCAACGAGTCCGGTGTTGCCACGCAGAGTGTTTTCGGTGGCAGCACGGTCGTGCATTCCACGGTGACGCACGGCATTGGTATTTACACGGTGCGTCCGAACTCCGTAGCCCCGGCACCGGCTCCCACCACCTGCACCGTCGTCGATGTCGACACAACAGCCAGCGAGGCCGCCAAGACCGCTCGCGTGGTCGAGCGCACGGTAGCCGGCAAAGGCGGTCGCCCCGAGTTGACTGAAGCAGCCGTGGTGGTCTCCGGCGGCCGGGGTGTGGGCGGAGCCGAAGGCTTCGAGGTGATCGAGAAGCTGGCTGATTCGCTCGGAGCGGCCGTGGGTGCCTCACGGGCGGCGACGGATGCGGGTTGGTACCCGCACTTGTATCAGGTCGGCCAGACGGGCAAGACCGTCTCACCGCAGCTGTACATCGCCAACGGAATTTCTGGCGCTATTCAGCATCGCGCCGGCATGCAGACCTCCAAGGTGGTCGTTGTGGTGAATAAGGACGCCGAAGCACCGCTGTTCGAGCTTGCTGACTTTGGCGTGGTCGGGGACCTCTTCGAAGTTGTTCCCCAATTGACCGACGAGATCGACAGCCGCTCCAACTGATTGGGCGATCTTCCTGGCTACCATCGGACAGTGAGTAACGATTCCGACGTGGATTCGGCACGCGATGTGAATCTCCCGCGCGCCTCTGCCGGGGGCGCTGTACATGGCTCCGCCCGGCACTTTGTCGACCACGCGGCAACGACACCGCTGCTTCCCCAGGCACGAGAGGCCTGGCTGGACGCTTCTGCTGTTGCTGGTAATCCGTCGTCCTTGCATGCGTCCGGTCGTGCTGCTCGCAGCATCGTGGAACAGGCTCGTGAGTCCATCGCCGACGATCTGCGCACGCGACCCTCGGCAGTTGTGTTCACCTCCGGTGGAACCGAATCCGACAACCTCGCCGTCAAGGGGCT
>CALKMY010000099.1 GCA_938091275.1 Candidatus Nanopelagicales bacterium
GGACATGAGTCATGAATCGCTGCTCGAATACACCGTGACCCACCACATCATGGTCAAGCACGCAGAGCCCGTGGTTCACGATTCATTCCGCCCAGCTTGACCAACATCCCTAGGAGCGCTGCGCCAGGCGAAAGTGAGTGCGAGCTAAATGCCACCAACGCCGTGTTGACGACTTCAAAGAAGACTGACTCGTAGCCGAAAAGGCCCTGTAGTGCCGCGATCATCCGTGTGGCCCCGGCAGGATTCGAACCTGCGACGCACGGTTTAGGAAACCGACGCTCTATCCCCTGAGCTACGGGGCCGCGAAAACAGGAACCTATCGTGCGCTTAGGTGGGTGTTACCGAGAGGGAAAGAAGATCAGTGACTCGTCGAGAGGCTTTCGTTGCAGGTCGGGAACCTCACAGTCATCAGATGGGTAGCCCACGGGAAAAAGAATGTAGGGACGCTCTGTGGGAGGGCGCTGGAATATCTCGGTTAGGAATCCCATCGGGTTGGGCGTGTGTGTGAGAGTTGCTAGGCCCATGGTGTGTAGGGCGGTAATGAACAGTCCACACGCGATGCCGACCGACTCGTTCACGTAGTAGTTCTTGCGCACGGTGCCGTCGGGCATGGGAGTCGACTTCTGCGCAAACACCACCACTATCCACGGCACGACATCCAGATAGGACTTATCCGAAGTGGTGCCCAAGGGTGCGATGGCATCACGCCAGGCATCGGGCAGTCGACCTCCCTCGTAGTTCTCTCGCTCCTCCGCCTCCGCGGCAACGCGAATCCGATGTTTGGTGTTCGGGTCGCTCGTAGCGACGAAGGTCCACGGCTGCTGGTGAGCGCCTGAGGGCGCAGTGTTGGCCGTTGCTACGGCACTCTCGATCGCTTCTGCGGGAACTGCGCGAGAGCTGAACATTCGAACGCTTCGCCGTTGATCCAAGGACGAGAACAGTCGCCGCCCCCGCTCGAGGCCGACGTCCATGGGAACCGGGTCGGGGCGGTAGGGAATCACGTGAGGATGCTTGCACAGGTGGCCGGCCGCCGGGAACGGTAACGTCGGATCGTGACCCCGGAGGATGCGGTACTCGCTGCGTGTGAGGTGGCGCTATCTGACCGCGACGTCGTCACAGATCCCGACCGCCTCCCCACATACCAACGTGACCGCTCGACGGGTTCTCCCGCCGGAGAACCGTTTGCCGTCGTCTTCCCTCGGTCGACTGAGCAAGTGTCCGCCGTGCTCGCGGCGGCACACGAGCACCGCGTCCCGGTCGTTCCCCGGGGAGCAGGCTCGGGGCTATCGGGAGGATCGAACGCAATCGACGGTTCTTTGATTGTGTGCGTGGAGAAGATGCGAGACGTCCTGCTGGTGGATGACGGCAATGGCTTCGTTGAAACGCAACCCGGGATCTACAACACCGAGCTTCGAGAGTACGTCGCGCAAAGTGGACTGTGGTACGCGCCGGATCCGGCGTCAAAGGATTTCTGTTCCATCGGTGGCAACGTCAACACGAACGCGGGGGGTTTGTGCTGCGTCAAGTACGGAGTCACCCGCGACGCCGTGCTCGGTCTCGAAGTGGTTCTCGCTGATGGTCGCATCACTCGCCTCGGCAGAAAAACCATCAAGGGAGTCGCCGGGTATGACCTGACCGGCCTCATGGTAGGGAGTGAAGGAACGCTGGGGATCGTCACGATGGCGCGCCTTCGACTAGGACCGATTCCGGCGCCGCCGACCACAGTGGTTGGTGTCTTCTCCGATGTGGCTGAGGCAGGCCGAGCGGTGAGCACCATCATGAACCGACTTCGCCCCAGCATGCTCGAGTTGATGGACAACGCGTCCATCAGCGCGGTTGAGGCGTGGCAGCCGATGGGTTTGGACACCTCGGCGGGTGCATTATTGATCGGACAGTTCGATTCACCGGGGTCAGCATCAGACGCGAAGGCTCTTAGTGAAATTTGTGAGCAGTCCGGCGCTCAAGAAACGTACGTATCGGAGGATCCCCAAGAAGCCGAGATGCTCGTGGGTGCCAGAAGGATGGTCATCCCCGCGCTCGAGTCCGCGGGAGATTGGCTGCTCGACGACGTGGCGGTACCGCGGACGCAACTGGCACGGACGATGGTGCAGATTCAGGAAGTTGCCGAGCGCCACGACGTGCAGATCGCAACATTCGGACACGCTGGTGATGGGAACCTGCACCCGACGATCGTGACTCCGCGCGGCGATGATGAGGCGGCCGCGCGCGCCCTGACCGCTTTCGACGAGATTCTCGACGTTGCCCTAGCGAACGGCGGAACCGTGACCGGTGAGCACGGCATCGGCTCGCTCAAGCGGGAAGCATTGGCGAAAGAGATCGATGAGATCCAGATGGACCTGCACTCGCGCATCAAGGAAGCTCTCGATCCGCGAAACATCCTCAACCCCGGCAAAGCCCTCGCCCGCTGGTAACTGCCTGATCTATCCGACCCCACACACCACCGCGGGGCCTCGGGTGTCGGTAGGTGAGCTAAGTGATGAATGCCTGCGCGATCTGTTGACCGAGGATGAGAACTGCCATCACCAAGACGAACCAACCGAAGGCTTTGCGTAGTTTCTCGGGCGGAATCTTCCCGACCAAGCGGCTGCCGATGAGAGCGCCGATGACAGCCAATGCAGTCACCGTCAAAGTGATCGGCCACATGCTTGATCCATCCGAGAGCGTGGTCGTTGCGCTGTTCACCGAAACGATGGAGTCGCCTCCGAACGTCAGCGCGTAACCGAAGAAACCGGCGAACGATTTCATGGCAATCACGAGGAGGCTTGTGGCGACCGCGTTCGGCATCGACAGTCCACCGAGCAAAGCAAGCGCCGGAACCACGAGGAAACCTCCGCCGGCGCCCACAAGGCCGGTCACCAAACCGACGATCAGGCCGTCGAGGACGATGCGGAACAACGGAAGCCCTGCGTGCGGGCGACCTGTTGTCGACTGCTTGCGCCCACGAATCATCGCGACCGCGGTGACGGCCATCACGACCCCGAAGGCAGCAAGGAGGAGCGGGCCGGGGAGGAGTGCGCCGATTTGGCCTCCGATAAATGCCCCCGCCATGCCTGCGGCGCCGAAGATGACGCCGGTCTTCCATCGCACCCTCCCCGCGCGGGCATGCGCGATCAGGCCGAACAGCGATGTCACCGCCACTACGAACAAGCTCGCGGTGATCGCCTGCTTTGGTTCGAATCCCGCGACATACACCAGTAGCGGTGTCGTGAGGATGGAGCCTCCACCACCGAGAAGCCCGAGGGTGAGTCCTACGACAAGGGCGAGTGCGGCGATGAGGATCGTCATGGTTGCCTAGCCCGCACTCGTGGCCGCGACCGGTGTCACGTCGCGGCTTGCTGCGGGGTGTCGCGTGGATGCAGATGCTGCCATGTCCACGGCAGTGAGTCCCGTGATGAGCCTTTGCCTCAACGAATCGGCCTTCGCTGTGATGTCTCGCTGAGCGGATGCGTATTCACGCCGGCCGTCGATGCTTTCCACCGCGATCGGCGAGTATCCGAGGTGCTGGAGGTCGTACGGGGACGCCCGCATGTCGAT
>CALKMY010000100.1 GCA_938091275.1 Candidatus Nanopelagicales bacterium
AAGAAGGAGTACGACCCCCACGGGCGACTGTTGGGTCTTTACGAGAAAGTGGTGGAGCAGCGATGAACCTCGCGGACGCGTTTTCGAAAATCATCACCCCCGATCGACGGGTGAGTTTTCGCGCATACGACGGATCGAGTGCGGGACCGCAGGACAACGACGTCATCCTGGAGATTCGCAGCCCCCGCGCAGTGCAATTCCTTGCCGGGGCTCCCTCACAACTCGGACTCGCACGCGCCTACGTCAGCGGCGATCTTGAGATCATCGGCGACGCCTACACCGCCCTCAGCCGGCTGTATCCCCTCGATACGTCGCACCTGTCGTGGCGGGACAAGCTCGACTTGGCCAAGGCGTTCGGTCCGCAGGCCTTGAAACGCCCCACACCGCCGCCCCAGGAGCGGCGATTGCGAGGACGCCGGCACTCCAAGGGCCGCGATGCAGAGGCGATTCATCACCACTACGACGTCTCCAATCGCTTCTACCGCTGGGTCCTGGGGCCATCCATGGCATACACGTGCGCGGTGTTCCCCGATGCCGACGCCTCCCTCGAAGTAGCGCAGGAGGAGAAGTTCGACCTCGTCTGCCGCAAACTCGGACTCCGTCCGGGGATGCGCCTGCTGGATGTGGGCTGTGGCTGGGGAGGCATGGTCCTGCACGCGGTCAAGAACTACGGGGTCAACGCGATCGGCGTCACTTTGTCGGCGCAACAAGCGGAGTGGGGTCAGCAGGCGATTGCCGATGCGGGGCTCGAGGGGCAGGCCCAGATTCGCTTCAGTGACTACCGCGACGTGCCGGAATCAGAATTCGACGCAGTCTCGTCCATCGGACTCACCGAACACATCGGCCGCGCGAACTATCCGTCCTACTTCTCGTTCCTCTACAGCAAGATTCGTGAAGAGGGTCGGATGCTTAACCACACCATCACTCGACCCAACAACGACGAGCCGTCTCACTACCGGACGAGTTTCATCAACCAGTACGTCTTCCCGGACGGAGAACTGTCGGGGCCCGGCTACATCATGAGCGCAATGAACTCTGCCGGTTTCGAGATACGGCATGAGGAGAACCTGCGCGAGCATTACGCGATAACCCTGCGTCATTGGTGCGAAAACCTCGAGGATCACTGGGACGAGGCCGTCGCCGAAGCGGGATTGGGTACCGCTCGGGTCTGGCGCCTGTACATGGCAGCCTCGCGACTCGGCTTCGACCTCGACACCATCCAGCTGCACCAAACTCTTGGCGTCAAGTTGGGTCCCGGTGGATCTTCCGGTATGCCCCTTCGTCCTGACTTCACTCGCGCAGCAAGCCTGGCTGGCGCCGGCAGGTAGGGGTGCCCGCGCCCGCCGTTTGCTCAGGCTTGCAGCGGTGACGGTGCGGACACGTTCAGACCACCGTCTGCCACCAGGGTCGTTCCGGTGATGTAATCGCCGGCCGGTGCGGCACAGAAGGCCACGAGTTCCGCCACCTCCTGGGGTGTTTGCAAGCGGCCCGCGGGTACCACGGTTGCCACCTGCGCTGGGTCGATGCCGTAGCGCTCCATGGCTTCTGTGTGAACGATTCCCGGCGCAACCGCGACGGTTCGGACCCCTCGTGGTGCCCATTCCGCAGCCCAGGTGCGGACCAGGGACTCCACGGCCGCCCTCGATGCACTCGAGTGAGTCATGCCCGGCATGCCTCGGCTCGGTGTCATCGTGATGCACGCAACTTTGCCGTAGCCGTTCGCAAGCATCGACAGCGACGCCACTTGTGTTGTCAGGTACCAGGTGGCGTCGAGGTTCAAGCGCATGACCGCTCGAAAGCCTTTGGGCGTGATCTGCTCGGCTGCGGAGATGAACTGACCACCCGCGTTGTTCACCAGAATGTCCAACGGGCCTTCCGCCAGGATGCGTTGCAACGCATCATCTATCTGATCGCTCTCGCGCACGTCGGCGACAACGGTCTCGATGGATCCTGGTGCAGCCATGCTCTGCGTCTGCTCAAGCGAGGCTTCCGTCCGACCGAGGACATAGACCTTCGCTCCCCGGGCACTCAACGTGAGAGCACACGCTCGCCCGATACCGGTCCCTCCGCCGGTCACCAATGCCGTGCGACCGGAAACGGACAGAGCCTCGGGCAGATCGTTCACGTTCTGGCCTCAACCAGAATGTGTCGCGCGTCTTCGGCAGACAGTTCGACGTATTCGCCTGCGCTCCCGATCGTCACCGAATCTTCGAGGCGACGAGCCTTCACATCGGCACCCGGCATGGCACCCACCCGTCGAAGCTTCGCCATCGACCCCTCGTCAGTCTGCAGGGTCTCCGCCAACCGTCGGACCCGCACACGCTTCAGATCTTCGGTCACAGCATCGGGGAGCGGCAGTAGTCCCTGCAGCCCCGCCACAACGTCGCTCGCGCCTGGATCTAGTTCCGCAAGGCCAGGTATCGGATTTCCATACGGGCTGACCGATGGGTGGTCGAGCAGGTCGAGGATTCGCCGCTCCACGGCGTCGCTCATCACGTGCTCCCAACGACAGGCTTCCGCATGAACGTCCTCCCAGGGCATGGCGAGGATTTCCACCAGCATGCATTCCGCAAGCCGATGCTTTCTCATGACACGCACCGCCTGTTGTTCGCCCGTGCCGGTCAGTTCGAGATGTCGATCCTGGTCGACGGTGACCAGCCCGTCACGCTCCATTCGCGCCACCGTTTGCGAGACGGTGGGGCCACTTTGACCGAGGCGTTCGGCAATCCGGGCCCGCATGGGGGTGATGCCTTCTTCTTGGAGCTCATAGATGGTGCGCAGATACATCTCGGTGGTGTCGATGAGGTCGCTCACGCTGCTCCCTGCGTTCTCCTCCGGTGCCCCACCGAAGGGATTGCCCCAACCGTACCGGGGTCGAAGTCACTCGTCCTGCGATCGGGACGGTGACCACTTACGGTTATTCGGTGCCGTCCGTCCTGTGGTTTCGTCGCGACCTCCGGTTACTCGATAACCCCGCACTGTTGGCGGCGGTCGAGTCTGCCCGAGCTGATGGCGATGGTCGGGTCGTCCCGCTTTTCGTCATCGATCCGCACCTGTGGGAACCCACCGGGCCTGTTCGCCAGGAATACCTCGTCGACTCCCTGGACCATCTCGGAGCCGCCATCGAGCGTCAACTGCTCATCGTGCACGGTGACCCGGTCGATCTCGTCCCCCACGTTGCACGCACCGCGGGAGCGGACACCGTCCACATCGCCGCGGACTACGGTCCCTACGGATCTGCCCGCGACACCGCTGTCCAGAACGCACTGGAAGCCATCGGCGTTCGTCTCGTCCGGACCGGTTCTGCCTACGCGATCGCTCCCGGCCGCGTGACCAAACAAGACGGCACCGCCTACCGCGTCTTCACACCCTTCTATCGAGCGTGGCTCTCCCACGGCTGGCGAGCACCGGCAGCCGAACCACCCGGCGACATCGACTGGTGGATGCCCCTGGAATGCGAGGGGCACCCGACGGTCGCGAGCACCGGGATCGACCTACCCGAAGCAGGCGAGGAAGCGGCATGGAAACGATGGGCGCACTTCCACGCCTCTCACCTTTCCACCTACGACGAGGGCCGCAATCGGCCCGATCTCGACGGCACCAGCGCCATGAGCCACCACCTCAAGTACGGGGAGATTCATCCGCGCTCGATCCTCGCCGAACTAACGGACGCAGATGACGGCTTTCGTCGCGAGATCTGTTGGCGTGAGTTCTACGCCGATGTCCTGCATCAACGGCCCGACTCGGTTCGAGCATCCTTGGACGCGCGCTACGACTCGTCTATGCGGTGGGTAGACGACGAGGAGGCCTTCGACGCTTGGGCGCACGGCCGAACAGGATTCCCGTTCGTCGACGCCGGCATGCGCCAACTTCGGGCCGAAGGCTGGATGCACAACCGCGTTCGCATGGTGGTCGCGAGTTTTCTCGTCAAAGACCTCCACCAGCCGTGGCAACGGGGCGCCGCTGAATTCATGCACTGGCTACGCGATGGGGACGTCGCGAGCAACACCCACGGGTGGCAGTGGACGGCCGGGTGCGGCACCGACGCGTCCCCCTTCTATCGGGTGTTCAATCCGATCTCTCAGGGCTTGAAGTTCGATCCGCAGGGCGACTATGTGCGTCGATACATTCCCGAACTTCGCCACCTCACCGGCAAGACAGCCCACGAGCCGTGGGATGTTCTCGGGGGCTACGACCACGGCTATCCCGAGCCGATCGTCGATCACAAGGCCGAGCGCGAAGTCGCCCTCGCTGATTTTGCGGCGATCAAGAAGGGCTAAGGCTCGGTACGCAATTGCCGATACTCCTCGGCGCGTAAGGTTCCATCGTGCCGACGATCGCTGTGCTGTCGATGAAGGGTGGGGTGGGCAAAACCACCCTGGCCCTCGGACTAGCCAGCGCTGCATGGCACCGCCATTGGCGCACACTCGTCGTCGACCTCGATCCGCAGGCCAACGCATCCATGGGCGTCGGTCTGATGGATCCGGCGTTGACCGTGGGCGACGCCCTCGCCGATGGCAGGCCGGGTGTCGCCGCGGAGGTGATCGTGCCGAGCACCTGGGGGCGGGGCACCGACGTCTTACCGTCCGAACCCGCCGTTGAGCACCGAGTCGCTGAAGCTGCACCGGGATCCGAACAGCGCCTGCGCACCGTGCTCGCAGGGATCGGGCACCGCTACGAACTCGTTGTGATCGACTGCCCTCCGTCCCTAGGCGAGATGACGCGAAACGCACTCCATGCTGCGTCTCAGGCATTGGTTGTCACCGAGCCTGGTTACTTCGCCCTCCGAGGCGCACAGCAGGCCGTCGAGGCGATCGACCT
>CALKMY010000101.1 GCA_938091275.1 Candidatus Nanopelagicales bacterium
TGGCGTTCCATTCGCTTTCGCCGTGACGCAGCAAGATCAGCGTGGAAGTGTTCGTCGTCATGGCGCAATTCTGCCCGATGGTCCGGGAACGCCTGCTCCACCTCGTCCGGCTAGGCGCGCTATTGGCCCTGGTCTGGCCTCTTCGACTGGTCTGACTGGTCCGGGTCGGCCAGGTGGGCGAAGGCTGCGAGGTTGTCCGTTGGGAGGCCGGCCTTGGTTCTCCACTGCCACTCCCGGCGTATGGCCGTTACGAAACCGAGCTCGAGCAGTGAGTTGAAGGCTCCGTCGGCGTACTCGCTGATGGCTCCGAAGATGCGGTCCAGCTCCGCGTCGGTGATGGCGTCCAGGGGGAATCGTCCGGTCAAATAGATATCGCCGTGGTGATCAATGCTGTAGGCCAAGCCGTACATTCGGCGATTGCGCTCCAAGAGCCATCGGTAGACCGCGAGATCGTTCTCGTCGGGGTGTCGGATGACAAAGGCATTGACGGTGACAGTCGTGTCACCGAAGGCGAAAGACGCCGTCGTGGTGAGTTTCTTCTCCCCAGGAACGACGACCGCGATGGTGGTCTCGTTGACCTCTTCGAAGTCGAGTGCGTGGGCATGCAGAAACTTCTCGAGATGCGCGCGACCGGAGTGACGATCAGTCATGGGATCGGTGGGTCGCGGCGAGATCAATCCCCGTGAAGTGCTCGCGCGCCGCCCGGTAAGTGTCGAGAAGACCTGCGGTGGTGTGTTGCCATCCGAACGTGCTGGCGTGGGCCACCGCGCCATGCGAAAGCTCGCGCAACCGAATTCGATTGTCTGCCAGCTGGGCTATTACCCGGGCGTAGTCGTCTGGGTTGTGACCCTCCACCAGAACGCCACTGACCTGGTCGGCGACCGCGGTGCGCAACCCACCGACGTTGGCAGCCACGACGGGAGTTCCACATGCCTGGGATTCCGCCGCAACGAGCCCGAAAGATTCCGAGTACGAGGGCACAACCGTGAGGTCGGCGGCACGGAAGAGATCCGCTAGGTGCTCCCGAGACGTCGGCGTGAGGAAAGTGACTTTGTCGAGAACTCCGAGATCTCGTGCTAGGTCCTCCAGCGCCGTCGGCCGGTCCAGGCCCGAGCCGGACGGACCTCCGCACACGACGGCGCGTACGGGTAGGTCTGGACGGTCGGTCCGTAATGACGCCAATGCGCGAATCAGCAGATCCGGAGCCTTCAGGGGTTGGATACGGCCGACGAACAGCAGCACGAACTCCTCGTGGCCGATCCCCGCCTCGACCCGGACCGAACCACGGTCACGTGCTGTGGGGTGCGGTGAGAAGACGTCGAGGTCCACTCCCGGATGGACGACGTCGACCCGTGCCGGATCGGCCCCGTAGAGCTCGATGAGCTGGCGGGCCTCGTCATCGGTGTTCGCGGTCAGCCGACTCGCGGCGTCCACGACCTGCTGCTCTCCGATAGTCCGGATGTTCGGTTCGGGTGTGTCTCCCTCGGCGAGTTCGAGGTTCTTTACCTTGGCCATCGTGTGCATGGAGTGCACGAGAGGGATGCGCCAGCGCTCGGACGCGAGCCATCCCACCTGACCACTGAGCCAGTAGTGCGAGTGGATGAGGTCGTACCAGCCTTCGGGTCGGCTCGCCTCGACCCGCATAACGCCGGAAGTCATGGCACACAGCTGGCCCGGGAGGTCTTGCTTGGCCAATCCCTCGAAGGGACCTGCCGTGATGTGTCGGACCAGAACCCCGGGGGCCAGCTCGACAGTTGACGGAAGAGCCGACGACGTTCCTCGGGTGAAGATCTCGACTTCCGTACCTGCCTCGGCGAGACGCCGTGCTGTCTCTACGACGTAGACGTTCATGCCACCGGCATCACCGGTGCCGGGCTGGTCGAGTGGGGAGGTGTGCGCGGAGAGCATCGCCACGCGTCGGGGGTTGGGTGTATCGCCGTGCCCGCTTGTCACCGCACGGTCGGATGACCGCAGCGGGTGGACGGAAGCCATGAGCGAAGTCTCCCGCACCCATGCGCGGAAGGCTATATGTGGCCCTACGCCTCGGCCTGATCCTCCAGGGAGACCGCCACGTAAGGCTCACCTGTGACAATCGTGACGACCCGCTTGGTTACCGATACGGCGTGATCCGCGTAACGTTCGTAGTAGCGGGAGAGCAAGGTGACGTCGATCGCTTCCTCTACGCCGTTTTTCCACGTCTGCGAGAGAACGATGGTGAACAGTTCCCGGTGCAGACGGTCCATTCGCTCGTCGTGCACAGCGATGTCGGCGCACAGGGCGACATCCTTCGTCGCGATAACCGAACCGGTCTTGGCGACGATGACCTCTGCCAGAGAGCCCATTTCCGCGAAAGTCGCGCGGAGTTCTTGCGGCACAGCCACCTTGGGAAAGCGCATGCGGGCCTGCTTGGCCACGTGCTCGGCGAGGTCACCCATCCGCTCCAGAGAGCTGGCGATGCGGAGCGCTCCGATGACAACACGCAGGTCGGTCGCTACCGGCTGCTGGAGCGCAACTAGTTCGAAGCAGCGCTCCTCGACGTCACTGGCCAGCATGTCCACCTTGGCGTCGAAATCGATCACCGCTTCAGCGAGAGAAAGATCCGCATCGAGGAGCGCTTGGGTCGCTCGGTTCATCGCCGAACCCACGAGCCGCGTCATCTCG
>CALKMY010000102.1 GCA_938091275.1 Candidatus Nanopelagicales bacterium
GCACACATTCCAAAAAAGTTTTACGGAACATCATGTTCGTCTCGATTCTGCACAGCTTTCTGCAGGTGCTACTCATTGCACTCAGGTCAATGCTCGACGGCGCTTTCGCAATCTCGTACGGGCTCAACCCCGTCGTATCGGACCGTTCACACGGTCCGTGACCCATTCACGTCAAGATTTGCCCTTCACTCGGTGATCACTCATTACTGGCCCGAAGGGGACGGAGAGATGCCTATGAGTGGAACATGTGCAATGAATTTGTCTCACCTGGCCTAAATGGTGTTTAACGATGCGAGAGAGCGGGTATACCAAGCATGTCTGAGACGGTCAGGTGAGAATCCGGACCGACCTGGATGGCAAGACAAGTTCACAGTTTCCTCCTCCCTCTAAGGGCGGCCCCCGGGAATCCTCCTACCGGGGGCTGTCTGCTATCCAGGGGGCTCGATCACCCACGCAGCGCCTGTTTCGCCTGAGCCGCGCTTAGGAAGCAGACGCCGAGAGGACGTCCGTGAAGGTCAGGTCTTTACTCGGCATCAACGATGGGACGTCGAGAACGTCTCCTTCGAACCAGTCCTGATCAGAGGCAACAGTGGGGTACTGATCCAGCGTTGCATAGAACTCCTCCGGGCTCAGGGAGAAGATTTCAGCGAACGCAACCTTCCAGTCTGGCTCGGTCAGCTTCGCCGCCTGGAAATCTTTCAGGATCACTTCAAACGCTCGGGCTTCGCTTAGCCCCTGCGCCTCCTGCAGCTCTTTCGCGAGCGCAAGGACCATGAATGCGGAGGTGTTGTAGTTGATGTCGAGATCTCCCCCGACGTAGTCCTCGAAGTCCGCGGGCTGACTCAATCCGGTTGCCACCAAGGGAAACAGGTCGCTGTCGAATTCACTTTGTCCGTATTCCTGCTGCAGGTAGAGCTCCTCAGCGATCTTTGCGCCGCCCTCCCACACCCAGACGGGCTCGGCATTGTCTCGCGTGAGGCCCAGCTGGAAGACGTGCCAGTACTCGTGCACGATGACGGAGTACCGATGCAAGGCGTCGTAGGTGAATTCGTCCTCAGGGATCTCCAGAACCATCCACGTTTGCGAT
The DNA here is from genome assembly GCA_938091275.1 of Candidatus Nanopelagicales bacterium. GTDB lineage: Bacteria > Actinomycetota > Actinomycetes > S36-B12 > S36-B12 > S36-B12. The sequence goes on from CALKMY010000102.1 coordinate 1,088, forward strand.
CCGTCACCGGAAATACTCGCCCCTCGCATGTCGGGTTTCTCGGGGAACGGATTCTCAACGGCGCCATTCCACGCGTAGATGTTCATCGGTGAGGACATCCCGGGCACGTCATGCACGCACGCCGGAACCGGGGCCCATTCGCTCAGGTTCCCCATGATGGTGGTGAATTCGTCCATCCACTCGCCGGGCAGGCTGCTATCGAGGTTGTATGTAAAGGAGAAGTCGCCTTCAGCGTACGGAGTAGACGCATCGCACTGGTCGTTCGAGCCGATCTCTTGCTGGTCCGAGCTGGTGTCTTGCTCGTTCGAGCCGACGTCTTGCTGGTCTGATTCGATGTCTTGCTCGTCTGAGCCGCTGTAAGACCCAAGATTTTGGTCGTCAACGGTTCCATCCGACTCGGTACCGCAAGCGCTCACCATCACGATGAGCACACCCCCAAGAAGGCCGCCTGCACGTCTCATTGCCGGACGAGGGTTCCCCATCGCTCAACGCTATCTCAGGAAATGAGGACTCATCCTTCGTCACGACAAGTCGCTCGCGGAATCTTCCCGCGGCTCGCTGCGGTCTCGTCGACCATCAAGCGGAGCCTCATGCATTCGCCAAATAACAGCGTCGAGACGCGGATTGGCAAGGAAATACATGAGATCCGATACTCCCTTGCGCAGTTGCTCTGGTGTGTAGTGATCAAGAGTGCTCACGCGGCATCGGGCCACGACTGGTCACGCACAGGGTGCTCGAGCACGGGGTGGCTTGGCGCGTGCCAATCGACAACATCGAGGACTGTCGTCTCACCCAGGACGCCTTCCAAGACAGCGACGGCCGCTCGATGTTCAACGGGAATGGATTCTCGGATCGTGCGGCTCATGCAGCCTCCCGCCACTCGTCGTCTCCGCTGGTGCGTTGGCTGACGAAACGGTGAAAATCTTCGTTACTGATGCTTGCGGCCAGCGTGCGATACGCGCGCTCTACAGCGGCCTCATCCACAATCTGCGTGCTCATCGGGTACCTCCACTCGTTGTGCTGTTTCAACACAGGAGGTATGCCCAGCAGGGCGACCGTCTAAACAGAAAGTTTCCCGTCAAAATTCTTTGGGCAGATTTAGCGCAAATCGGACATTCAGCGTCTGTCGCCTAGCGTCCGGAGTCTCGACATCGCGAACGCGTAATCGTGCTAGTCGCGGGGCGAAACAGTCATCTCTCCCAGGACAGACCAGTCGTCTTGCTCCAGAGTGGTGTTGATGACCGACGGCGTATGGGCCAGGAAATCGGGAAGAGTCTGCGTCGCCGCGATGAAGTGCGCAGATTGCACGTGGGCGACAGCGGCATCGTGATCCCGGAATGCCTCGACGACGAAATACTCGTGTTCGTTTCGACAATTTCTCGCCCACTCAAACCATAGGCACCCGTCTTCGGAGCGGGTTGCCTCGGTGAAGTCTCGAGAGATGTCAATCCAGTCGTCCGCGTACTGCGGTAGCACGGTGAACTTAGCCGTTATGAAGATCACCGGCCGATCCCTTCGTCCCGTGGTCGGCACCAGACCTGCGGTGCCACGACGTGCTTCCTACTCCCCGGGCGCCCGATACCCAGGCATGTTCGGACGAATCTGATCGATCTCTTCGGCCGAGAAGACCTGTCGCGTCGAGGTCACTGTTGCCGCACCGGTCGACTCGACGGCCATCCACAGCGCCGCGAGGTTGTCACCATTGGGAACATCGACGATCACGAAGAAGTGGTCATCTCCTCCTGCCGCCCAGTAAGCGGAAATCAGGGAACCACCGAGGTGCTTGGTCAGACCCGCAATAACCTGCTCGCGCCCTACTGCACCTTCTTTCACCAAACCTGCAACACCGTCAGCCGTGTAGGCACCGGTAATCAAATACGTCGACATCGTCAGTCTCCCCATAAGCGACAGATAAACCCTGCTCACGACAAGGCTACTCGCGGGCTGCCCCGCGGCGCAAACAAATCAGCCAACTGGTGCAGATCCGCTGAGCCGAACGTCCGCATCATCATTGCTCTCAGAACATGACCTCTTGGCGCCATGGAGACCACGTCACCCAACTACCCTGGCGTTCCATGCGCTCGGAGGCTCTGAAGCATAGAAACGCCCGGCGCATGCTGTTCGCCCAAATCAATCAGGGCGCCGCCGGTTGGATGCAGACCACCGCTGGCTCGTGGTACGTGCTCACCGAAGCCGGCTCCACAACAACGCTGTCCTTCTTCGTGATCGCCTCCATGACTCCGTCACTCCTTCTCAACCCTGTTGGCGGACGTCTGATGCAGAGTTATTCACCGGTGACCATGGTCAAAGTGCTGGCACCCCTGGCCGCGCTCGCTCCCCTGCTGATCGCCGGGCTCTACGCGACGGGCACGCTGTCGATTCCACTCCTGTTCGCACTGACCGTTGTTGGAGCATCCTTTCGCGCTCTGCAGGCCCCAACGTTCGCGGAAATCCTGCCGCTCACCGTGCCCGAGAGTCAGCGCGCCGCCGTCCTGGGCTACTCCGCAATCGCGTTCAACGTTTCACGCAGTGTCGGACCCCTCATCGCTGGTATCGCCGGCACGGGCCTTGCCTACCTGTTCTCCGGCATCGGCTTCCTCATCGTGGCCACCATCATGTTCGTCACACCGCTGGACTCAGCACAGTCAACTCCCACGACGACTAAACCGAGCACCTCCCACGGAGCCGATACCAAAGGGGCTTCTTTCCGCCGCGCTCTTCGATTGATGTGGAGTATCACGGCCGTTCGCATTTTGTTCTTGTGCGTCGTCGTCTTCTATCTGGTGTCAGGGTCGATCCATCAGCTTCTCGCGGCCGTCGCCAAAGACACCAGCACCACGTCTCTCGCCCTGGGCGCCCTCTACGCATGTGCGGCGATCGGCGCCATACTCACGAATCGACCCGTGCTGCGCTACCTAGGAAACAACGGCAACCGCACTCGCCTGCTATCGATCGTCATCGTCGCAGCAGCCCTGACGGTGGTTGCGTTCGGCTTCAGCTCCGGCCTCATCTTCGACATGGTCTTGATGGTGATTCTCGGGGCCCTGGGTGAAGCCATGTATCTGGTCGTGCAGCGCTCGATCCTCTTGGAACTCGACGAGGCCGACTCCGGCGCCATCTACGGCCTGTTCCTGGCCATCCTCACAGGGGCGAGCATCCTCGGCTCGATCGGACTCGGATTGCTGATGGATGCGGTGGGTGTTCGGTCGGGGCTCGTGACGCTCGGGGTGGTGACGCTCGTCATCGCCGTGCCCTTGATCCTGCTGGTCGCACGGGCGTCGTCGAGGCCGAAGCAGGAATCCACCGACGACTGACGCAACATCACGGCGTCGACCAAGCACGCGATCGTGTGCCCTAGGTTCCTGCCATGAGCAAGCGGAAGTTCTTCATCGACACCGACACCGCAACCGACGATGCGGTCGCTCTCGTGATGGCTCTCCAGCACCCGGATGTTGATGTTCTTGGCATATCTACGGTGGCGGGTAATTGCACCATCGAGCAAGCCACGCAGAACGCTCTGTACACACGGGATCTTGTCGGGTCGACCGTCCCGGTTCACGTAGGCGCCGACGGCCCGCTGATGCGGCCTTTGCAAACCGCCCATCACGTGCACGGCAAGGACGGCATGGGAGATATCGGCCTCCCGCTACACAGCCGGGAGCCCGCCTCCCACCGTGGCGTCCAAGCGATGATCGACGCGATCATGAACTCTCCCGGTGACGTCGAACTCGTCACACTGGGGCCTTTGACCAACCTGGCACTGGCGTTGCGCCTAGAACCAGCGATCGTCGGTGCCCTCAAGCGCGTGGTGACCATGGGGGGCACGGCCGTGCTTCCCGGAAACATCACTCCGCTCGCAGAATTCAACTTCTGGGTAGACCCGGAGGCCGCTGCCATTGTGACCAACTCCGGCCTGCACTTCGAGATGGCCGGATGGGATATCTCCACCGCGCACGCGGTCATCCACGACGAACTCGCAGCGGAATTGCGAAGCCTCGGCACTTTGGGGCAGTTCGCTGTCGATATCCAAGGAGTGTTGCGGGAATTCTGTCGAACCGAGACTGTTCTCGATGGTTTCGATCTCCCCGATCCGCTCGCCATGGCGATCGCACTCGACCCGTCGATCGTGACGCGCGAAGCACAGCATTTTGTCGACGTCATCCCCGGCGATAGTGCTGCGCGCGGTCAGACAATCGTGGATGAACGCGGTGCCAGCGGCAAGGACGTCAACTGTCGGGTCATTTACGAGGCGGATCGTGACCGCTTCCTCGACATGCTGCACCAGGCGCTGCGAGACGCAGGTCCAGGGACCTGACGCACCGCGTACGGTGGGGACGTGAACGTTTTTCGATCCCGACCCTTCATGGTGGTCGTCATTGTCTGCGTGATCGTCGGCTTTGTCGGTGCGGGCGCAGCGGCCCTGATCCCACGCGGAGGAGGATCCGGGAGCGCCGATGTGACGTCTCTATGGCAGTCGCAGCCTGAGGACGTGAGGTCGGAAGTCTGTTCGGCTTTTCGTGCCAACCCCCAGGGCTATCTCGCACTGATGGAGCAAACATGGCTCGCCGACGGCACCCTCGATCAAGACAGTTTCGAGACTCTCGTGGATGAGATCGCCACCGACTGCCGAGTCAACTACTAGACCGCACATGCCCGTCGAAGAGATAGTTGATTCCCGTGACGATCGCCTCGCGGGATATCGAGATCTCACCGATGTCGCGCTTCGGGTCGCGTTCGAGCCAGCGAACGGCGTCTACATAGCCGAAAGCGCATCAGTAATCGAGCGGGCACTGAACGCCGGACACGAACCGTTCTCCATCCTCATGGAGGACAAGTGGCTACCGAAGATGACGCCCCTGATCACGCGCTTCCCCGACGTGCCCGTCTACGTTGCAAGCACCGAACTCTTGCAGGACATCACCGGCTTCCACGTGCACCGAGGTGCACTGGCTTTGATGAAACGTCCCGCACCGGTGACGATTGAATCAGTGATCAACGATGCTCGACGCTTGCTAATCCTCGAGAACATCGTCGATCACACCAATGTCGGGGCGATCATCCGCTGCGCCGCCGGACTGGGGTTCGACGGCTTCCTGGTCACACCCCGCTGCGCCGATCCGCTCTATCGACGCAGCGTTCGGGTGTCGATGGGAACGGTGTTTGACCTTCCCTGGACGCAGATCGATCCCTGGCCGGACTCGCTGGCACACCTGCGCGACAACGGGTTCGTCGTGGTCGGGGTGACTCCGCACGGACGCAACGCAGTCGATCTCGACGCCTTCGATGCGCCCGATCGTGTCGCACTGGTTCTCGGCACCGAGGGCGATGGGCTGACCACATCCGCCGTAGACGCGTGCGATAGGTCGGTCCAAATTCCGATGCACAACGGTGTCGATTCGCTCAATGTCGCCGCCGCGGCCGCGATCGTGTGCTGGGCGCTTCGACCCGGATAGTCGACCCAGATGTCACGAGATAACCGGTCAGTCGGACAAGAAGACAACACCGAAGCGAAAGATCCCCGCTGATGCGATTGCTGCTACCGGCCCTTCGGGAGCGAGATCGGTGCTACCGGCTGGAAGGTGATTTTGGTCGTGCTGGAGGGTCGATTCTGGGCATCGAATTCCAGCAACGTGGCGTTCAATCCGTTCGCCGCGATTCGCACCACGGTTCTGCTCGGCTCACCCTCTGACGGAGCGGGATGCGATGCGGACACCTCCATGGTGCCGTTCTCCAACACCTGTGTGGTCACACCTAGAGCCCCTTCCGTCCACGGCGACCACGGGTCGAATCCGATCCGACTTTCCACCCCGGAGACCGGGTGAGGGTTGCTCGCGGTGCGGGTTTTCGTCCATCGCTT
>CALKMY010000103.1 GCA_938091275.1 Candidatus Nanopelagicales bacterium
ACGCACGCGCCGGCGATCTCGTGCGCCTGGCGGAACGCGATTCCCTGCCGCACCAACCACTCGGCGATATCGGTGGCCAAGGTGAAGCCTTCCGGGGCCGATGCAGCCATGCGATCAACATCGAAGGTCAGCGTCCGGATCATCCCGGTCATCGCCGGCAGCACGAGGAGCAGTTGATCGACCGTGTCGAAGGCCGGCTCTTTGTCTTCTTGCAAATCTCGGTTATAGCCGAAGGGCAAGGCCTTAAGTGTGGCCAAGAGCCCTGTCAGGTTGCCGATCAGTCTCCCTGCTTTACCGCGTGCGAGTTCGGCGATGTCCGGGTTCTTCTTCTGAGGCATGATCGACGAGCCGGTGGACCACTCGTCGTGCAACGTGACCCACGCGAATTCGCGACTTGCCATCACAATGACTTCCTCGCCGATGCGCGATAGGTGCACCGCCAGCATGGCGCCGACGAAGCAAAACTCCGCGACGAAATCTCGATCACTGACCGCATCAATCGAGTTGTCGAGGGCAGATGTGAATCCGAGCTCTGCCGCAACGAGTTGCGGATCCAATCCCAGTGATGACCCAGCGAGCGCGCCCGCCCCCAAGGGTGATCGCGCGGTGCGATCGTCCCAATCGGCGAGCCGATCGACGTCTCGCAGGAGCGCGTGCGAGTGCTTGGCCAATTCGTGTCCGAAAGACACCGGTTGTGCGTGCTGTAGGTGGGTAAATCCCGGAGACACCGTGGAGATGTGCTGCGTTGCTTGAGCGTTTAACGCTTCGACCAGATCTACGGTCGCCTGAGCGATGGCGCGTGCCGCATCGCGGAGATATAGGCGGAAATCGGTCGCTACCTGATCGTTCCTGCTTCGTCCGGCGCGCAAAGCGCCACCCAAATCTCCGAGCTTGTCCATCAACAGACGCTCAATGGCGGTGTGCACGTCTTCATCCGCGGCAATTGGCGCCGCGGTGCCGTCAACCACTTCGGCGCTCAATTCGTCGATAGCACTCATGATTCGGGACAGGTCGCTATCACTGATCAGACCAGCGCGTGCGAGCACGTGCGCATGGACTCGTGTTTGCGCGAGGTCGTACGGCGCGAGGCGCCAGTCGAAGTGCGTCGACAGGCTCAAGGCAGCCATCGCGTCCGACGGCCCCTCGGCGAACCGCCCACCCCACAGGCGTGTTGAGTCTGCTGGGTTTGCCATGACCTAACCCTTCTCCGACAAGTTCACCAGCGTTTCACACAAATGGTGAGCCGCTGAGTCTGAACGCATCACGATGACGATCGTGTCATCACCCGCAACGGAGCCCACTGGCTCGAACAAGCCGCTGCGATCGATGTGTCCAGCCAGGTATTGAGCCGCCCCCGGCGGCGTATGCACAACGGCGATGTTCTGCGCCGCCTCAGCCTTCAGCAGAGTTTCGTGAAGGATCCGGGGAAGCGCCGCGTCGCCGACGGGCAAGGACGTGTCCCACTCCTGCTGCCCAGGAATGCGGTAGCGCGTCCCGCCATCCGCCGAGACCTCTTTCACCGCACCGAGTGCGTCGAGGTCACGGGACAAGGTCGCCTGGGTGACGGTGATTCCTTCGTCGGCCAGCAGTCGTCCGAGCTCCTCTTGCGAAGCGACGGAGGTCTCCACGACGAGCGTCGCGATGCGAGCTCGGCGAGCAACGACGGACGAGGGAAGAGTGCGGGCCGTCATGTCAGCCGCCCCCACGCGTCAATAGCCGCATCGATGTCTTCATCGGGAATGTTCAATGCCGGCGCCATCCGGATCGCGTCGGGTGACACCGGATTGGCCAGCACACCCTCGCCGCGCAATCCTTGTTCGACCTCAGCCGACGTCCGATCTGTCATCGCCGCCGCCAACAGCAGACCCCGGCCCCGAACATCGGTCACCAGGCCACCCGCGGCCTTCATCACACCTGCGGTCAACCGTTCACCGGCTTCGACCGCGCGATCGAGGAGTCGGTCGGATTCGATCGCGTCGAGGACAGCCAGCCCAGCGGCTGCGCTGATCGGGTTTCCACCGAAGGTGGTCCCGTGCATTCCCGGCTGCAGAAGCGACGCTGCGGATCCGCACGCGACGACCGCACCAATCGGAATTCCTCCGCCGAGCCCCTTGGCCAGGGTGATGATGTCAGGACTCACGCCACACGCCTGATAGGCAAACCAGTGCCCGGTGCGTCCGATTCCTGTTTGCACCTCATCAACGACGAGCAGCGCACCGACATCGGCGGTGAGTCGACGTGCGTGCGCGAGGTAGTCGTGCGGAGGCACGATGACTCCGCCCTCTCCTTGGATGGGTTCGAGGAACACCGCGGCAGTACTGGCGTCCACCGCTCCGGCCAGCGCGTCAGCGTCGCCGTACGGCACGACGACCACGTCACCGGGAAGGGGCCGGAATGGATCGACCTTGCTCGGTTGCGCCGTCAGCGCCAACGACCCCATCGTTCGTCCATGGAATGACCCGCTGGCCACGACCACGGTGGAGCGCCCCGTCAATCGCGTCATCTTGAAGGCGGCTTCGTTGGCTTCCGCACCTGAGTTGCAGAAGAAAACCCGCGCGGTGTCATCCCCGACGAGCGAGACGAGCCGTTCAGCCAACGCCAGTCCCGGCTCGGACGCATACAGGTTGCTCACGTGACCCAACGTTGTGAATTGATCGGACAGTGCCGATGCCATGCGTGGGTCGGCGTGCCCGAGGGCGTTCACCGCGATCCCCGCGATCAGATCGATGTACTCGTTGCCCTCGGCATCCCACACTCGCGAGCCGGCACCCCGGGTCAGCATGACGGCGGGCGTGCCGTAGTTGCTCATCATGACCGCGCCCCAGCGGTCCTGCCACGACATCGACGCGCTCATGCCGACTCCTCGCCTGGAACAACCATGGTCCCCACGCCCTGATCGGTGAACACCTCGACGAGCAGGCTGTGGCGAACACGTCCGTCGATCACGTGCGCTCGGGAGACTCCGGCATCGACCGACCGCAGGCACGCTTCCATTTTCGGCACCATTCCCGAGGCCAACGTGGGTAGCAGATCGCGCAGCTCGCTGGTGGTGAGGGACGCGATGACCTCATCGCTGGTCGGCCAGTCGCGGTAGAGACCCTCAACGTCGGTCAGCATCACCAGCTTGCGCGCACCAAGGGCGACGGCGATCGCCCCCGCCGCCGTGTCGGCGTTCACATTCAAGGTCTCCCCGTCGGCTCCCCGCGCGACGGTGGAGATCACCGGAATCAATCCCTGGTCGAGTAGCGACAGGATCGGCTCGGGGCGAACCTCGTCGATGTCTCCGACAAGACCAACGTCCACAAGCGCGCCGTCGACGGTGGCTTCGCGTCGAACCGCGTTCAACAATCCCCCGTCTTCTCCCGACATGCCGACGGCGAGCGGGCCATGCTCATTGATGTCTCGAACGATCTCTCGCTGCACCTGTCCAGTGAGCACCATCTCGACCACCTGCATCACTTCCGGTGTGGTGACGCGCAGACCGCCGCGGAACTCGGATTCGATGCCGAGTTGTTCGAGCATCGCATTGATTTGCGGCCCTCCTCCGTGGACGACGACAGGACGCAGGCCTGCGAGGCGTAAGAAGACGACATCCTCGGCGAACGCGGCCGTCAGGTCCGCGTCGACCATCGCGTTGCCGCCGAATTTCACCACCACCGTCGCCCCATGGAATCGCCGCAACCAGGGAAGGGCACCGGCGAGAACCGCTGCCTTGTCCTTGGCGTCGTCGATTGATCGATTCGTCATTACCCGCTCCTAGGTGGAATACGCCGAGTTCTCATGGACGTAATCGGCGGTCAGGTCATTCGTCCATACCGTGACCGTCGATGGTCCTGCCTTCAGATGAACGTCGATAACGACGTCGCGTTGGCTCATGTCGACTCCCTCACGCGGGTCGCCGACTCCCCCACCTCGGCACACCGTGACGCCGTTGATCGCGACATCGACATGATCGGATTCGAAGGCGGCCGCGGTGGTTCCCAAAGCAGACAGGACCCTGCCCCAATTCGGATCTTCTCCGTGGATGGCGCACTTGAGCAGATTGCTCCGCGCAATAGTCCGAGCAGCCTCGAGGGCGTCGCTCTCACTCGCTGCTTCATGAACGGTGATGGCAATGTCCTTGGAGGCTCCCTCGGCGTCCGCGATCAATTGCTGCGCGAGGTCGACACAGAGATCTGTCAGGACTGTGGTGAATTCGTCGATGTCCGGCGCCGTCTGGGCGGAGCCACTGGCCATCACGATGACGGCGTCGTTCGTGGACATGCATCCATCAGAGTCGATTCGGTCGAAACTCACCGATGTTGCGTGCCGCAGAGCTGCATCGAGCGCTGCGGCGGGAACATCCGCATCGGTGGTGATGAAAACGAGCATGGTCGCCAGGCCGGGAGCGAGCATGCCGGCGCCCTTGGCCATGCCACCCACGACGTAGCCGTCGCCTTCGCGTACCGCGGCTTTGGGGACGGTGTCGGTCGTCATGATCGCCTCGGCCGCGCTCTGGCCCGCCATCGACGACCCGTCGCCCGACATGGTTCCCGATGGCGGATCAGCGACAGCACCTGGTGCTCCAACGTCGCCAACGACGGTGTCGATGCCGGCATTCACCACGTCCATCGGGAGAAGTTCACCGATCAAACCCGTCGAGCACACCAGAACGTCACCGGCGCCGACGTCCCAGCCACCTGCCTGCAGTGCGGCAGCAGTGCGCTCGGCCATGGTGTGACTATCGGCGAACCCTTGAGGTCCGGTGCACGCGTTCGCTCCCCCAGAATTCACGATCACCGCACGAGCGCTGCCGTCGGCTATGACCTGACGCGACCACAGCACCGGAGCCGCAGGAAAGCGGTTGCTGGTGAACACAGCCGCCGCAGCATCCGATGGGCCATCGTTGACGATGATCGCGAGGTCTCGCCGTCCCGACGGCTTGATGCCCGCGGCTATTCCCTGCGCCCGGAACCCTTGCGCGGCGGTCACACTCACGGCGCAATCCCGATGAGATCAAGTCCGCACGCCTCGTCGAGACCGAGCATGAGATTGGCATTCTGAATTGCTTGACCGGCGGCTCCCTTACCGAGGTTGTCGATAACCGAAACGACGATGACCCGACCGGCGTGCTCGTCTACCGATACCTGCAACTGGGCTCCGTTGGTGCCGAGCACCGCACCCGTCGTCGGCCACTGCCCCTCGCCGAGCACCGTGACGAACTGCTCGTCGGAGTAAGCGGCGCGGATGATCGCGCCGGGATCGCGCCCCGGCCGGACCGGAGCAGAGCACGTCGCGACGATCCCTCGAGGCATCGGGGCGAGCAACGGTGTGAAAGACACGCGAACAGCGGAAGGATCCTCGCCAGCCGCCGCCGCGATGGACTGCTCCATCTCCGGGGTGTGCTGATGGATGCCGCCAACCTTGTAGGCCGACATCGAACCCATCACCGATGTGGCGAGCAGTGAGTCGCTGGGTTTACGCCCGGCGCCGGAGGTGCCCGATGCGGCGACCACAACGATGTCCGTCGAATCGATGGCCGCCGCGTGCGCCAACGGCGCGAGAGCGAGTGCTACCGCCGTCGGGTAGCAGCCCGGGTTGGCGACGCGGGTGCTTGCGGCTATCTGGCCGCGAACTCCGGGGAGTTCCGCAAGGCCGTACGTCCAGGATCCGGCGTGGGTGCCGCCGTAGAACGCGGTCCAGGCGTCGGAGGAGACCAACCGGAAGTCCGCACCCAGATCCACCACCAATGTTTCTGCGGGCAGTTGTTCGACCAGAGCGGCTGACTCCCCGTGGGGCAGGGCCGCGAAGACCAGGTCGGCTTGCCCAAGGACCGACGGGGTTGTTTCGTCGAGAATCAAATCGGCCCAGGGCGTTGCCGAAAATTGCGGGTGAACCGTCCCGAGGGCCTCGCCGGCCCTCCCGGCTGCGCAGGCAGCGATGAGGTCGAAGGTGGGGTGCTGCGCCAGATAGCGCAGGAGTTCGCCCCCTGCGTACCCCGAGGCGCCGGCTACCGCGACAGTGTTCATGGGAAAAGTATACGCATATGCACATAATTCCCACGCTCGGGACCATGTCCGGTGCCTGATCAGCGCCCGTTACCGCAACCGCGCCCCCACGTCCGCGGCCGTGGTCTCCACGATCGATTCACGAATACCGGCCAACTCCTCGGCACTGAGCGTTCGATCCGGGGCCCGGAAACGAAGGGCGAACGCCACCGACTTATGACCGTCGGGCACCTGGTCGCCCTCGTAGACATCGAACAGGGACAGGCTCTCGAGTAGCTCGCCCGCTCCCCTTGTGATCGACGCCGCCACGTCACGCGCGGAGACATCACCGGCCACCACCAAGGCGATGTCTTCTTTGGCGACGGGGTGAGAGGAGAAATCTGGCGCGGGCCGAACCTCGGGGCTGGACTCGATGGCGTGGGATACGTCGAGCTCCAGCGCACACGAGCGAGGCGGCAGCCCCCAGGCCTCCGTGACGCTGGGATGAAGCTCACCGGCGATCGCCACCGGCTCACCGGCGACTATCACCTGGGCGCACCGACCTGGGTGAAAGGACGGATCGTCGCCTCGCTCCACAACGTATTCCACGCCGAGTACCTGGCAGACATCCTGAGCAACCGACAGGGCATCGGCCCAGGTGAAGGCCTCGGCGTCATCAGCCCAGGTCTTCGCCGCTCGATTTCCCGTGAACACGGCACCCAGGTGCGTCGGTTGATCGGGAAGAAGGTCCTGCAACTGCTGCCACTCTTCGTCGCTGGGGCGCTGGTCGACTCCAGGTCGCGGGGCATGCTGCGATCCCGCAGGTCCGCGGAATACCGCGCCCATCTCGAATATTGCTGTGTCGTCAAAACCCCGACTGATGTTTCGTTGCGCCGCCACAAGCAATGTCGGAAGGATCGCTGCACGAAGTTTCGGCTGTTCGTCGGAGAGCGGGTTCGCCAAGCGCGGTGACACGCGTCGTTCATCATCGTGGGGCCAGCGCAGAGCATCGGCGTCCGCATCCGATGTGAACGGGTACGTCAGCACCTCCACCAAACCACGGGCCGCGAGCACCGTGCCGATGCGCCGCTGCAATCGCTGAGCGTGCGTCAGACCATGTCCGGCAGGAGCCGTGGGAAGGGTGGACGGCAGTTTCGCGTACCCCACGAGGCGCACAACTTCCTCGACGAGATCGGCGGGGTCGGTGAGGTCAGGACGCCATGGGGGCGGAGCAACGGTCAACTCGCCACCGTCGACGGTTATCGAGCACCCGATAGCTTCGAGTGTGGCGATCACGTCGTCGACAAGAATGTCCATTCCTGCAACCTGCGAGGGCAGGTCACCCGAGATGCGAATAAATCGCTCCTCCATGGGTGCTTCCACCGCGGTCATTCCCTGATACGTCCCGCCCGCGAGATCCACCAGCAGCTCACTGGCTCGGGCCGATGCGATAGGGGCGAGCGCGCGATCGATTCCTCGTTCGAACCGACGACTGGCTTCACTCGTGAGTCGGTGGCGGCGCCCCATCCTCGCCACGACCTCCGCGCCGAAGTAGGCCGCCTCGAGTGCGATGTTCACGGTGTCGTCGGCAATCTCTGTCGTGGCCCCACCCATCGTTCCTGCCAGACCAATGGGTCCACGATCGTCACGGATCGTCAGGTCGTCGACCGACAGCGTGCGCTCGACATGGTCAATCGTCTCCAGCGACTCACCCGGCTGCGCCCGACCGGCACGCACCGTCCCCTGCAGCGCGTCCAGATCAAACGCGTGGAGCGGCTGCCCTAGTTCAAGCATCACGTAGTTGGTGATGTCGACCGCAAGCGACACCGATCGCATGCCGCAATCCCGGAGTCGATTGCGCATCCATTGCGGCGTGGGTGTGTGCGGATCGATGCCTGTAATGGTGCGCAAGGTGAACAACGGGCACGCCTCGAGATCGTCGGAGGCGCACGCCGCGGGTGCGCGGTCGTCCGCAGGCCCCGGGAGGGTTTCGGCGCGGTCCACGGGATCGTGGAAGTCCACGCCGTAGGCGATCGCGACTTCGCGCCCGATTCCGCGCAGGGACAGCGCGTACCCGCGGTCGGGAGTGATGGCGATGTCCAGAACGTCGTCTCCCACGCCGAGGATCTGCGACGCGTCGGCGCCGGCCTCCGCCGTGCCCTCGGGCAGCACGATGATGCCCGCGTGATCATCACCCAGACCGAGTTCACGTTCGGAGCAGATCATTCCGTTTGAGACGTGACCGTACGTCTCGCGAGCCGTGATCGTGAAGTCACCCGGCAGCGTCGTTCCGGGCGGAGCGACCACCACGAGATCGCCCTCGGTGAAGTTTTGGGCTCCGCAGATGATCCCGCTCGGCTCACTGGCCCCGATGTCGACCTGACACCACCGGATTGGCTTCTTGAACTCGGTGAGTTCCTCTATTTCTCGCACGTGACCGACGACGATCGGTCCCTTCAGGCCAGCACCGACGGTGTCGACGGTTTCGACCTCAAGTCCGGCAGAAATTAAGCGCTCGGCAACATCGCGTCCTGATTGGTCGGCCGGAACATCAGCGACCTCCCGGATCCACGACAAGGGAATACGCATCAGGCATCCACCCCGAATGCGGTCGTGAAGCGAACGTCACCTTCGACCATGTCGCGCATGTCCGTCACGGAGTTCCGGAACATCAAGGTGCGCTCGATTCCCATGCCGAAGGCAAAGCCCCGGTACACGTCGGTATCGATTCCCACCGCCGCCAAGACACGAGGATTGACCATGCCGCAGCCGCCCCACTCGATCCACCCCTCGCTCCCGCAGGTCCGGCACGCGCGCGAGGCGTCACCAACGGAAGCCCCGCGACACACGAAGCATTCGAGATCGACCTCGGCGCTCGGCTCAGTGAACGGGAAGTACGAAGGGCGAAGTCGGGTCACAATGCCCTCACCGAACATCTGCCGAGCCAGGTGATCCAACGTTCCCTTGAGGTCGCCCATGGTCAGGCCTTCGTCCACCGCCAAGCCTTCGATCTGGTGAAACACCGGGGTGTGGGTCGCGTCGAGTTCGTCCGTCCGGTAGACCCGTCCGGGCGCGACGACGTAGATGGGCAGCGGACGCTCGAGCATCGCGCGAATCTGAATGGGTGAAGTCTGCGTTCGGAGCACCACACCGCTGTCGGCTGACTCGACATAGAAGGTGTCCTGCATGGTGCGCGCCGGATGATCCGGTGGGACGTTGAGCGCATCGAAGTTTGCCCACTCGGCCTCGGCCTCTGGTCCTTCGGCGATGTCGTACCCCATGGAGATGAAGACATCGGCCATGCGTTCCATGAGCGTGGTGAGCGGATGTCGGCCTCCGACGGCGGCACGACCCACCGGCAGAGTGATGTCGACTGCTTCGGACTCCAGCACTCGCGCATCCCGCTCCTGCGTGAGAACTACCTCGCGTTCTTCTAGCGCGGTCTTCACTGCGGCACGGGCTTGCCCCACCCGCTTTCCGGCGTCGGCTTTCGCGGCCGGGGGCAGCGCTCCGATCTCCCGGTTGGCTAGAGCTAACGGCGAACGGTCCCCCGCATGCGCCAGGCGGGCCGCCTTCAGGGCATCCAGATCGTCGGCTGCAGCGAAAGCCGCGCGAGCGTCCGCAACCATCGCTTCGACCGCATCAACGTCGAGGGACGCGACCTGCTTGGGGTCGAAATTCGTGTTGGGACCAGACATGGGACAGTCAGTATCCCAGGAACGCTCTATTCGCCGAGGACAGCCCGCGCCAGCGTGTCCACCTGGGTGTCGAGGTCACCGGCACCATCCAGGACCACGTCGGCGTTCTCCGGAGCCTCGTAGCTCTGACCCATACCCGTCATGTTCGGAAGATTCCCCGCCGCTGCCTTGGCATACAGGCCCTTCGGGTCGCGCTCAGCACACACCTCCACCGGGGTGTCGACGAACACTTCGAGGAAGTCGCCCTCGTCGAACAACGCAGCCGCGGCCTCGCGATCGGCTCGATACGGCGACACCAGTGCGACGAACACCACGAGCCCGGCGTCGCTCATCAACTTGGCGACTTCCGCGACGCGGCGAACATTCTCCGCTCGGTCTTCGGCGGTGAATCCGAGATCCTTGTTGAGCCCCGTACGAACGTTGTCGCCGTCGAGAACGTATGTATGGACGCCCATGGCGTGCAATCGTCGAACGGTCGAATCTGCAATCGTCGACTTGCCTGAGCCCGGTAGTCCGGTCAACCAGACCACGCGACTGGCGTGTCCCATCAAGGCGGTGCGGGCCTGATCCGTGACGTCATACTCATGCGGAACCACGTTGAAGGCTCGACGCATGGCGTGTCGCACCAGCCCAGCCGCCACGGTGTCCGCCGTCACTCGATCCACCAGCAGGAAACCACCGGTGTCTCGGCACCTGTCGTAGGCATCCATCGGGATGGGACGGTCCGTGGCAACTTCGATTCGGCCGATGTCGTTCATCTCGAGTACTCGGGCGGCGCTCTCGTGCCCGGAGACGACGTCGAGCCGGTGGCGAACGGTGGTTACCGTCGCGGGAACCGAGCGGGAGCCCGACACGAGCAGGTAGGACCGACCATGGGCCAGGGGCTCTTCACCGATCCACACCATGTCGGCGGAGAAACGGTCTGCTGGCTGCAAGGACGTGCCGTCGGGATCCTGCCCAGCCAGCACATCTCCGCGGGTGACGTCGACCTCGTGATCGAGGGTGATGGTCACCGCTTGGTCGGTGACGGCTGTTGTGGCACCGCCCGAGCGGTCCCCGTCGTAGGTGACGATCCGGTCCACTCGCGCCGTTCGCCCCGAATCAGAAACGGTGACCTCATCGCCAGAGGAAATGGAGCCCGAGACAACCGTTCCCGCGTAGCCGCGGAAGTTGCCCTCTGCGCGAACGATGAATTGCACAGGGAAGCGAAAACCGGCCGTCTCCTGCGCAGCCGCGGGCTCCCAATCGGACAAGAACTCCAGCAGGGTGGGGCCGGAGTACCACGGCATGCTCTCCGAACCGCCGGTGACGTTATCCCCGGCGAACGCACTCATCGGGATGGCGGCCACCTGTGGAACACCCAGTCGAGTCGCGGTCGCCTGCACCGTGGCGACGATGTCGTCGAAGGCGGCCTGTTCGTAGTCGACCAAATCCATCTTGTTCACCGCAATGATGACCGTCGTAACTCCCATCAGGGCACAGACGGTCAGGTGCCGGTGTGTTTGCGGGCGAACACCACGAGCGGCGTCGACGAGCAGAATCGCGACGTCGCCGTTGGAAGCAGCCACCGCCATGTTCCGGGTGTATTGCTCGTGCCCCGGCGCATCGGCGATGAGCACCCGCCGACCGTTGGGGAGATTCATGTGTCGGTAGGCCACGTCGATGGTGATGCCTTGTTCACGCTCGGCTTCCAGGCCATCGGTCAGCAAGGAGAAGTCGACTTCGCCGATCGGGATCGTCGAACCTCCCCGACGAGTCGTGCGCGCGTATTCGAGTTGATCGACCGGAACAGAGTCGGTTTCGGCGAGCAGACGGCCGATCAGCGTCGACTTACCGTCGTCGACGGAACCGCAGGTCACCAGGTGCAGGACCGGAGTCACCTCCATTAGAAATACCCCTCGGCCTTCTTGGATTCCATCGATCCGCCACCTTCGCCGTCGATGAGTCGACCGGCCCGCTCGGAGATTTTCGACTCCTCCATCTCCGCGATCAGGGTCGGCAGATCGTCGGCGGTGGACTCGACCGCTCCCGTCAGCGGATAGCAGCCAAGGGTGCGAAAACGCACCGATTTCATCTCTGGCGTCTCGCCTTGATTGAGCGGGTAACGGTCGTCGTCGACCATGATCCAGGTGCCATCTCGTTGCACGACGGGACGTTCTTTGGCGAAATACAGGGCCGGAATCTCGATACCTTCGCGCTCGATGTATCGCCACACGTCCAGTTCCGTCCAGTTCGAAAGAGGGAACGCGCGCATAGTTTGACCCTCGGCCAAAGCCGTGTTCGCGGTCCTCCAGAACTCGGGGCGTTGCTTTCGCGGATCCCACCGGTGCCCCGGCTCCCGCAGGCTAAAGATTCTCTCTTTAGCTCGGCTGCGCTCTTCATCCCGCCGCGCTCCGCCGATGGCCGCATCGAATCCGTAGTGGTCCAGCCCCTCACGAAGGGCAACCGTCTTCATGATGCGCGTGTACTCGTGCGTGCCATGACTGAAGGGGCTCACTCCATCTGCTACCGCCTGCTGGTTCGTGGCGATGCGAAGATCGAGGTTGAGTTCTTGCGCACGTCGATCGCGAAACTTGATCATCTCGCGAAACTTCCACGTTGTATCGATGTGCATGACGGGAAAAGGCAGTGGAGCGGGGTGAAAAGCCTTCAGCGCTAGATGCAGGAGCACCGAGGAGTCTTTGCCGATGCTGTAGAGGAGAACGGGGTTGCGAAATGCGGCCGCCGTTTCTCGATAGATGTGGATCGCCTCCGATTCCAGTTCATCGAGAACCGCGCTATAGGCGACCACTGCGACTCCTCCCACTTGTGTGCACGCGTCCACGCTGGCACGCGTGGGGCTTGATGGTAATCCCGAACTCTTCTACCAGGCTCAGGCCTCGGACAAGACTTCCTTCTCTTCCTGGACGGCCATGCTGCCATCACCGAAGCGAGGGTCCTCGCCCTTGGCAGCCAACGCCGCAGCCCGGGCCTGTCGCTTGGATTCCGCCAGTGCCTCGCCTTCGGCCGCAACATCCGCATCGATCGGATGGTTATCGATGCTCGTGCGGGGATGCCTCGCCGCGATCCACTCATCAAGCTCAGCGCTCGACTCATAGGACGTGATCAGGCAGTACCTCGGCTCGCTGCCCGGGTGCCACACCGCGTGGTAAAAGCTTTGGGTGTCGATGACGACCTGCTGTCCGGCCGGCATCGGAATGCGCACCTCCGTCGTCGGGTCGTCCTTGTCCGAGCGCAAGATCATGACGGACTCGGCATCATCGGTGAGATTGAAGAAGGCGCGCACGATCCATCCCGTTCCTTCGGGATTGAGACGGTTGTTGTCGTCTCTGTGCAGGTTGTAGAGGGCTTCGCCATAGGTGTTCGGCTGCAGCTCGATCACGCGGCAACGCCCGACGTTGGCTCCGGGTTCGAGCGCGCGCCGGGTGAGGATCGGTGCGATCTCCACGTTCTCGGTGACCCACACGCCGTCCTTGTCTGTCTTCGGAGGTGTGTGATTCCAGAACCCGTTGCACTCCATGTCCCCGTAGGCGCTGGCGAGGGGCGCGAAACGCGTATCGCCGGCGGACTTCCAATCGACGTAGACAAGGTCTTCCCATTCCCGCGGATCGGATGCCTGGTCGTAACCGTCCACGACCACGTATCCGGTTTCCTCCATGACGGGGAGTACTCGGTATCCGTCCTTATCCATCGCGTCGTTCCCTTCCATCCGACAGCATGTCCGCCAGACCGCCTACATCCTCGCACCCGATCTCGGCGGACTCGGGGACGCAACCGGGTGTGTCAGTACGGACTAGATCACACCATCCCCTGCATACAAGGCGATGGCGACAGAGATGGCGGCGTTCAAGGATTCCACCGAAGCAGCCATGGGAATCCGCGCCGTCCACTCGACGGCCTGGAGAAGTTCGGTCGACACTCCGTGGGCCTCTGAGCCAACGATCCACACCCAATCGTCTCGGCTGATGCCACTGTCCGCACCCGACGTCACCGCCGCGACCACGTCGACCTGCGCTGCTCCATGGAGTGCTATCGGTGTCCGCCCGTGGGCAAGGACGTCGATTACCCCATGTTCGTCCAGGCCTGTCACCACAGGCAAGCGAAAGATCGACCCAGCACTCGCGCGAACAACCTTGGGGTTCCAGGCGTCCACCGAACCCTCCGTCGTTGCGACCCCCGCCGCCCCGACCGCCTCCGCCGTTCGAATGATGGTGCCAAGGTTTCCCGGGTCGGAGATGCGATCACACACGACGATTGAGCCACGCCGCGCGACGACGCTGTCGGCAGTCGTCGTGGGCAGTGTGCACTGCGCGATGATTCCCTGTGGTGTCGCTGCATCCCCGATCGCAGCCACGACCCGCTGGGTCGCTGCGTGGAAA
The DNA here is from genome assembly GCA_938091275.1 of Candidatus Nanopelagicales bacterium. Taxonomy (GTDB): domain Bacteria; phylum Actinomycetota; class Actinomycetes; order S36-B12; family S36-B12; genus S36-B12. The sequence goes on from CALKMY010000103.1 coordinate 14,044, forward strand.
GGAATACCCAGATCGAGAACTCGATCCATCAGGGGATGGTCCTCGACTCCGACGACTTCGACGACCTCAATCCCAAGACCTGCCTCGAGGGCCGCCGTTACGCAATCCGGACCCTCGGCCAGAAAGGACCCCGACCGGAGTCGACCTTTGCGTTCGTGAAGACGACGAAGCCGGGCGACGTGCTCAGACCTGGTACTGGTCAGCACACGTCCTCCCGGCTTCGGCAGGTGCTTGATTTCGCGTGGTTGATTACGCGGCGGTCGCGGGAAGGGCTCCCTTGGCGACGTCGACGAGTGTTGCGAACGCGTCTGGATCGTTCACCGCCATTTCGGCGAGCATGCGACGATCCACTTCCACATCCGCGGCCTTCAAACCTTGAATGAATCGGTTGTACGTCATCCCGTTGGCACGAGCTGCCGCATTGATGCGTTGGATCCACAGTCGCCGGAAATCACCCTTACGGGTGCGACGGTCAGCGTAGGCGTAGACCATCGAATGGGTGACCTGCTCCTTGGCCTTGCGGTACAGCCGTGAGCGCTGACCCCGATACCCCGAGGCCCGCTCGAGAACCTCGCGACGCTTCTTTTGTGCGTTAACCGAACGCTTGACGCGTGCCATGGCGTCCTCCTAATCCTGGTTGAACGGTGCGCTTTAGCGACCGAGGAGCTTGTTGACCTTCTTGGTGTCTGCCTTGGAGACGGGGTCGTCGGCCATCAGCCGACGGGTGCGCTTGCTGGACTTGCTTTCCAGCAGGTGTCGCCGGTTGGCCTGCTCGTGGGTGAGCTTGCCGGATCCGGTGACCTTGAATCGCTTCTTGGCACCGCTGTGCGTCTTCTGCTTGGGCATGAGGCCCTCCTCCTTCTCCGCGAGCCTGCTGGTGACTCGTCGCCTTCTTCTTGACTTAGGTCTGTTCTTGTCGGTCTTTGCTCGTTGGTCCGTTGACGCTCTAGGCGTCTACGTCCACGTCGTCATCGACCTCCGACTCCGCTTTCGCTTTGCGCGATGCATCCGACTTCCGCCTGTGCGGCGCGAGAACCATCAGCATATTTCGACCATCCTGCTTGGGATTGGCCTCCACGAACCCCAACTCCTCCACGTCTTCGGCGAGACGGGCGAGCAATCGAAGCCCCAACTCCGGTCGACTCTGCTCCCGACCGCGGAACATGATGGTGATCTTGACCTTGTCGCCTGCCTTGAGGAAGCGCTCCACGTGACCCTTCTTGGTCTCGTAGTCGTGCTGGTCGATCTTGGGTCGAAGCTTCATCTCCTTGATGATGGTGTGCGTCTGGTTCTTGCGGGATTCGCGTTCCTTCATCGCCGCCTCGTACTTGAACTTGCCGAAGTCCATCAACTTGCACACCGGCGGCTTTGCCATGGGTGCCACTTCGACGAGATCAAGATCGGCTTCCACTGCGAGACGGAGGGCGTCTTCGATGCGAACGATGCCCACCTGCTCACCGTTGGGTCCGACGAGGCGAACCTCGGGTACGCGGATCCGGTCGTTAATGCGTGTTTCGACGCTGATAGCGCCTCCTTGCGTCATTCGTTGGGCTGCTGCGCTGGTTGGCGAAGCCGTCACCACCACGCGGAGACGACGAAACCTCCGCTGCAGCGCAGACGGAGGCCCGGTAAACCGTCGGTGGGCATGCAGCCACCGATGGTGGGACCCGATCGACCAGAAGTCGTCAGGTGGGAGGCGGGCTCCGCTTGCGCGATCCTGGGCTAGGCCCCGGATCGTGGAGATGACAGAGTATCAGCCGTGTCCGATCGCGCCTCCGCCTCCTCGAATGACGAGCCGCCCGAGCAGGCGTCCCCCGAGGAGATGTCCGCAGGGTCGGTGGCCGGCCTGGATATCGCCGATGTTCCCGCCGTGGAGGTCGTGCTCACGGTTGCCATGCACCTGTTGACCGCATCCGCCGTCGCCTGCGGTTTGGCAACCAACGACGACGGCTCCCCACGGGAGGCCGATCTGGCCGAGGCACGGGTTCTGATCAATGCTTTGGCCGCATTGGTCACCGCGAGCGCTCCGGATCTCGGTTCTATGCACGCCGCGCCGCTGCGAGACGGGCTCACCGCCGTGCAGCGAGCCTTCCGTGAGGCTTCGTCGATTCCCGATCCTCCCGGTGAAGGTCCCGGTGAACGGTGGACGGGCCCGATCACGTAATCGCATCACCGTGCCCGAACCGCATCACCGCGCGCTATTGATCCGCAGTGATGATTTCAATGCCCGCAGGCACCAGGGCGAGAACCCGAGCTGGGATCGACCTCGCGTACTCATCTGCTCTCTGCGCGGGAAGCGTGACGCGGACGGTCCCCGATGAGGCATCGACGGACACATCCGGCATCGACGCCTCCCCCGATGCTGACGCCCATGCCTCCGTGAGTAGTGCGGCCGCGTGATCCAGCGGGTCCCGGTTCGCCAGTTCCACAAGATCGGGTTCGGCCACGACCGCCGATGACGGTCCCGCAACATCGATCACCACCGCTTCGCATCCGTCATCCAATGCCGCCTGGGCCACCTCCGGGCCCGATACGGGCACTGGCCGGGCGTGCGGATTCCATCGATGCATCGCGTCCAGACCGGTGAACGCCAACAGGCCCCGTCGTCCGTCGGCCGCAACCATCGACACGACAGACATCTGCGATCCGCCAGATTCGCCGGTGTCCGCGGGGCTCGCCACGACGGCAACGATCAGTCGCCCTGCTTGCATGGCATCCCGAAGCCGCTCGGGATCAACGGGTGCGCGCAGCGCAGCACAGATGTCTGGGTCGGTCGATCCGTCGTCGGCAGTGAACCGGCCGGGAGAGACCAAACGTCGACCGTGACCTGGCTCATTCGTCGTCGCCGGAGGCTCAGGCTGATTCGTCGTCGCCGGAGGCTTGAGTCGATCCCCGTGATCCACGTCGGCAGCCTAAGCGGCACAATCCGTCGGTGCCTTCGAACCCTGTGACGGGAGCCGCCCCCGCCACCCGCTCCAGCGCGGCGATCCTCGCCGTAGTGGTCCTCGTCGCCATCAACCTTCGACTCGCCCTCTCAAGCCTTCCGGCGGTCGCGACGCTCATCCAGGACGAGACGGGCTGGAGCGACGCCTTCATCGGTGCACTGACGACCGTTCCAGTCTTGGGCATGGGTGTCTTCGCGCTCGGTGTGCCTCGGCTGGCGGGTCGGATCGGCAGAAGAAGTGCGGTAAGCCTGGCCCTGGTGGCGATGGCCGCCGGCTTGACGCTTCGGTTGGCCGGAGCGGTTGCCGTCACGTTGCTGCTGTCGGCCATGCTCGCGGGCTTATCCATCGCAATCCTTGGTGGCTTGGTTCCCGGGATCGTGCGCGAGCGGTTATCGCATTCGATGGGCTTGGCCACCTCCCTGTGGACCGCGGCCATGATGGGTGGAGCTGCTCTCGGCGCAGCACTGACCTTGCCGTTGTCGGATCTGACCGGCGGATGGAATCGAGCGCTGGCGTTCTGGGCGCTGCCGGCCGTCGCCGCGCTCGCGGCCTGGCTGTGGTTGGAGCGCGACCAACCAGCGCGCGTGGCGACCGTCACCATCGTCCGGTTGCGGGATCTGCCGTGGCGAGATTCGACCGCGTGGGCGTTGACCGCGTTTATGAGCGTGAACTCGATCGTCTTCTACAGCATGTTGGCGTGGACGGCCCCCTCTTATGCCGAGCGCGGCTACACGCCGGAAACCGCCGGGCTGTTCTTCGGCATCTTCACGGGCTCGGGAATTATCGCTGCGCTCACCTTGCCGGCGTGGTCCCATCGAATCCAGCGGCGTCGCACCCTGTTCACCGCCACGGTTGTGGGCTGCTCGGCGAGTCTGGTCGCCATTGCCCTGGTTCCAACATTCGCTCCCCCGTTGATTCTCGTGGCTTTGTCCTTCACGCTCAGTGGTGGCTTCGCCATGTCGCTCGGCCTGCTCAGCGAGTATGCGGCGGATGCGGCGGGCTCCGCCCGACTGACCGCGATGGCGTTCACGATTACGTACACGTCCGCGGCCTTCAGCCCCTTCGTGATGGGCGCCATCATGGACGCGGTGGACTCGTGGACCCTGGTGTTCTCTCTCCTCGCGGGCATCACCTTGCTGCAACTGCCGGCAGTGTTCTTCCTTCGTCGCGGTCGCCTCGTGCATTAGCTCGAGCACTCGCTCGACCGGTCGCTACACCGACACCTGACTTTGTGTGAGTGAATCTGGACGCGCGATTGTGTACACGTGATTCTGTACGCGCGTAGCCGCGTGGAACGCCGCTAGAGGCGGCACGCGTGAATGTCGGTCACCAGGATGCCCCGGGCGCCCAACTCGTACAGCTCATCCATGACTGTGTGCGCATCGACCGACGGAACCATCGCCCGAACAGCCGACCACGATTGGTCATGCAGCGGAGATACTGTCGGTGACTCGATTCCCGGTGTCACTGCACACGCCTGCTCCAGACGATCATTGGGGATGTCGTAGTCCACCAGCACGTAGGAACGCGCGACCATCACTCCGTGCAAGCGTCGAAGAAAGGTTTGCACGCTCGGAGCGTCGTTGGACTCATCCGCATTGCGGGACACCACGATCGCCTCGGATTGGATGAGCGGTTCACCGATGATCTCCAGTCCGGCACGTCGAAGCGTCGTTCCCGTGGCCACGACATCGGCGACGGCATCCGCAACGCCCAGGGCGACGGCGTTCTCCACCGCTCCGTCGAGACGAACAACGGTGGCGTCGATCGACTTGTCCGCGAGCCACGTTGTCAGGAGTCCGGCATACGAGGTGGCGATGCGCGTGCCCTGGAGATCTTCGATGGTGGTGGCCGTTTCCCGAGGGGCTGCCAGCCGGAAAGCCGATGGAGCGAAGCCCAGGGCGACTCGCTCCACAGCCTCGGCGGCGGAGTCCAACAGCATGTCGCGTCCGGTGATGCCAAGGTCGAGAGTGCCCTCCCCGACGTAGATCGCCACGTCCTTGGGGCGCAGGAAGAAGAACTCGACATCGTTTTGTGGATCGTGCACGACGAGGTCGTGCACTCCAGCGTTGTGCAAGTACCCCGCTTCGATCAGCATGGCGCGGGCAGGCTCGGCTAATTGCCCCTTGTTCGGCACTGCTACTCGCAGGCTTACCATCACAACCTCCGGTACACGTCGTCGAGGCTTACGTCGGCGGCCAACATCATCACTTGCAGGTGATACACGAGTTGCGCAATTTCCTCGGCCGTTCGTTCCGAGCCTTCGTGCTCGGCCGCCATCCACACCTCGGCGGCCTCCTCGACAACCTTCTTGCCGACGGCATGGACTCCGCCCGAGAGAAGGCGCACGGTTCCGGACTCAGGGTCCGACGTTGCTGCTTTGGCACGCAACTCGGTGTACAACTCGTCGAAGGTCTTCACGAAGGCAAGCCTAGGCGTTGCATGCGTTTGCGTTATCCGTGCACCGTGGAACCGGCGTCGATGACCAGCGTCCGCGCCGTCATTCCGCCTGGATGTCGCGGATCGTGCGAGCGGCTTGCAGCGCACTGACCATGGCCTCGGCGCCCTTATCCTCACGAGACCCGTCGAGGCCGGCACGGTCGAGTGCTTGCTCCTCGGTGTCACACGTCAGCAGCCCGAAGCCGACGGCGATGCCGTGGTCGAGAGCCACCCGGGTAAGCCCGTCGGTGGCTGCCGAACACACGTAGTCGAAGTGCGGGGTCCCACCACGAATCACCACTCCCAACGCCACGACAGCGTCGAAGCGAGCGCTGGCCGCAGCGTGATGGGCGAGGACGGGAAGCTCGAAGGAACCCGGGGCAACAAACTCGGTGCTCACTACTCCGGCACGGTCGGCGACTCTGGCGGCTCCTACTCGCAACCCATCGACTACCCGGGTGTGCCAGGACGCGGACACCACGGCTACGCGCATGCCCGACCAGGCCGGGTCCACCTCTCCCAGATCGGGAGATCCCTGTCCACTCATACCGAACTCGAGGTGTCGTCACCGGGTTGCACCGTGCTGTCCGACGCATCGGGCGAGTATGCGTGCCCCATGCGGGTGGCCTTCGTTCCCAGGTAGTCAACGTTGTGCTCGTTGGCGTCGATCACGAGCGGAACTCGCTCGACGACGGAGAGCCCGTACCCCTCGAGACCTGCACGCTTCGCCGGATTGTTCGTCAGCAGTCGCATTGAGCGGACTCCGAGATCGACGAGAATCTGCGCCCCGGTTCCGTAGTCGCGCGCATCCACCGGTAGCCCCAATTCGATATTGGCATCGACCGTGTCCCGTCCCGCGTCCTGAAGCGCGTATGCCCGCAATTTGTCGAGCAGGCCAATACCGCGCCCTTCGTGCCCTCGCACGTACAGCACGACACCTCGACCCTCGGCGCCCACCTGTCGCAGGGCGGCGTGCAACTGCGGTCCGCAGTCACATCTCCGAGACCCGAAAACGTCTCCGGTCAGACACTCAGAATGGACCCGGGTGAGGACCTCGGCTCCATCTCCGATATCCCCGGTGACCAGCGCAACGTGTTCACTGCCGTCAATATCGCTGCGGTATGCCACCGCACGGAAGTCTCCGTATTCGGTTGGAAGTGGGATTTCCACGACCCGGACCACGTGTGATTCGCTGCGACGCCGAAAGCGGATGATGTCCGCGATCGACACCAGGGCCAACTGATGTTCGTCGCAGAAGTCGCGACACTGCGCAGCGTTCATCATCGTGCCGTCGTCGTTGACCATTTCGCACAAAGCGCCCGCAGGGTGCAGACCGGCCATGCGGGTGAGGTCCACCGCGGCCTCGGTATGACCTGCACGGCGGAGCACTCCCCCTTCGACAGCCCGTAGGGGAACGACGTGGCCAGGGCGTGAGAGTTCCCACGCTTCGGTCGCAGAATCTGCCAGGACCTTGATCGTTCGAGCCCTGTCCTTCGCCGAGATGCCGGTCGACTCGATGTCTTTTGAGTCCACGGTGACGGCGTAGGCGGTTCCCCGTCGGTCTTCATTGACCCGAGCCATGGGCGGTAGGTCGAGTCGATCCAAATCGTGTGCGGTCATTCCCACGCAGATATAACCCGACGTGTACCGAATCATGAAGGCAGTGAGTTCCGCGGTGGCCAGACCGGCGGCGAAGATCATGTCCCCTTCGTTCTCTCGATCCTCGTCGTCGATGACCACGATCGGTCGCCCTGCTCGTAGTTGCTCGAGCGCTTGCTCGACGGAGTTGAGGGCGACGCCGTCCGGTTCACTCGGCGGAGAGGCCGCGAGCCCCGAGACGGGGTCGGAGGCGAGATTCCCTGCCTCTTCCTGAACTCCGAACAGCTCATCGGCGGGAATCACGACTTCACCAACTTCTCTACGTACTTCGCGATGACGTCCACCTCGATATTCACGTCATCGTTCACGTTCCGGTCCCCCAGTGTGGTCTCCGAGAGCGTGGTTGGGATGAGGGATAC
>CALKMY010000104.1 GCA_938091275.1 Candidatus Nanopelagicales bacterium
GCGCCTCGAAGTCCTGAACGACAAAGAGGGGGTGTGGCGCTGTCGCACCACCTTCAACTGCACCGATGCTTGTCCCCGCGGCATCGAGGTCACCAAGGCGATTCAGGAAGTCAAGCGGGCGCTGATCTTCCGCCGCGTCTAAACCGGCGAACGGTCCGGGGTTCAGGGCCTATCCAGGGCCTGTTGAGTCAGGGCCTGTTTATTCAGCGCATCCGGGTTGACGGCACCTGCCGGCAATGTGCCACCGAGGACATCAAGCACGGCCCGCGTCGCCTGCTGCGTCATGTCGGCGATCGTCCGGTGGCTCAACCCAGCGATATGCGGCGACATGATGACGGTCGGGAGTTCGCGAAGGGGTGATTCGCCGATGGGCTCTCGTCCGAACGTATCCAAACCCGCGCCGGCAAGATGGCCCGAGCGAATCGAGTCTGCAAGTGCGCTCTCGTCGATGATGCCGCCGCGTGAAACGTTGACCACGAACGCGCCTCGCTTCATCGCGGCGAACTGATCGGCACCAAGCAGACGACGGGTGCCTTCGGTTAGTGGCGCATGCACCGTCAGAACATCGCTGCGCGCCAGAAGCGTGTCAAGATCGACAAGCTCGCAGCCTTCGGGAGCGGTGTCGAGGTACGGGTCGTGCACGATGACCGACGAACCGAAGGCCCTCAATCGACGGATAACCGCGCGTCCGATCGCGCCGGAACCCACCAGACCGACGGTCGCCCCGTAGAGATCACTCGGGGTCAACGTGCCCGCCCGGTCCCAGCGACCTTCACGAATGGCCGCGTCGTTCTCTGATAGTCGGCGCTGCAGAGCCAGGATCATCGCTAGAGCGTGATCGGCCACCGCTTCACCATTCGCCCCCGGTGTCGTCGCGACGACGACACCGGCGGACGTGGCCGCGTCTAGATCGACAGCATCCACACCTACTCCGGTGCGAGCGATCACTCGCAGATTCGGGCACGCCGCAAAGACGCTCGCGTCGAAGGGGTCCGTGCTCGCGATGACACCTACCGCATCACCCAGGATGTCCGAGAGTTCCTTCGGTGTTCGATTGTCGGTTCTGGGATGCAAACGGATTCCGAGCCCTGCCTGCGTCAGTAGCGCACCCGTCGTCGGCCCATCGACCTCATACACCGGCCACGTGACGACCACGTCACCGTTCACCATGAACCCCTCAATCGCACGCGCCGATGCAGCGCGTAGCCTCACCATACGGTGTCAAGCGAGAGGTGTGAGATGCGTGCGAATCCGTGGCTGGAGACCATTCGATCGGGCGGAACCGCCATCGGCGGTTGGATTTCCAATTCCTCCACCATCAACGCCGAGGTTATGGGCACCGCTGGCTTCGACTACGTCGTCATAGACATTCAGCATGGGGCGATCGACTACTCCGCGATGCTGCCGATGCTTCAGGTGCTCTCGATCGGCGCATCCACCCCGATGGTCCGCGTTCCGTCCTGCGATTCGGGCCACATCGGCAAGGCACTCGACGCCGGTGCACGGGCCGTGATCGTCCCCATGGTCAACAATCGAGCCTCCTGCGAACAGGCCTTGTCTTTCACCCGCTACGCCCCCGATGGAGAACGCAGTTACGGACCCACCCGAGCGGTACTGGTGGAGGGTGACGACTACTTCGACTTCGCTGGTGATCAGATCTCTGTCATTCCCATGATCGAGACCCGCGAGGCCATGAACAACATCGACGACATCCTCAGTGTGCCCGGCATCGAAGCCATCTACGTGGGTCCGAACGACCTGTCCATCAGCCTGGGGATAAAGCCGAACACAACCGATCCTCGCCTTGATGAGGCAATGCTGGAGATTGTTGCCGGATGCCGACGCCACGGAGTTGTTCCCGGGGTCCACGCTTCGGCGGCGCTATGCGACAAGCGCATGGATCAGGGATTCGGGATGGTCACCGTCAGCGCGGATGTCGTCGCCCTACGCAAGCAGGTGGGCGAGGATCTGGCTACTGCCCGCGGCACGGTGGCCCAGACAATCACCAGCACCTACTGATCACACGCGGACGCGGCAGACCGGCTCGGGCACCCCACGGGTGCCGGGCTCGAAGGCGATGAGAGAACCGGCGGGAACCAGGCCCTCCTCTGCCGGGTGCCTCCCGCCCGAACTGATCGACGTCACCACCATGGTCTCGAGATTCGGTCCGGCGAAAGCGGGCATCGAAGGCTTGTGCACCGGCAACTCGACGCGTCGATCTAGTTTCCCTGCCGGCGTGATGCGCACCACCGACCAGCCATACACACATGCAACCCAGTAGCAGCCCTCTGCATCTATGCACGCCCCGTCGGGCTTTCCGGGCATCGAGGAGAAATCGATCAACGGCCGTTGGTTGTGCGCACTCCCGGTATCGACGTCGTAATCGAATGCCCACACCACCTGCTGCGAGGTATCCGTCCAGTACATGACGGAGCCATCAGGAGCGAAGGCAAGGCCATTGGATGTGCCCACACTGTCCACCACGGCTGCAGCCGAGCCATCCCGCTCGACCCGGAAGAGGTGCCCGCGTGGAAAATCTGGGTCGTCGACGGCTCTCTCGTCCATCGAGCCGATCCACAATCGGCCAGCGGGGTCGGTGCGACCATCGTTCATGCGAACGAAGGGATCGCTCTCCAGGGCGGCTAGTTCCACCCACTCGCCAGAATCCCGGTTGTACTCGATGATGCCCGCGCCCATGCCGACGATGAAGGACGAGTCGTCTTCGGTCATCGCGATGCACGATGGCCTGCCCGGCAACGCCCACGTCACCGGCTCGGTGCTCCCCCACGACAGCGCCTGGATAGAACATCCATCGACATCCACCCAGTACAAGGTCGAGTCGCGTCCTGACCACACGGGTGACTCACCCAGTTTGGCTACGTGGCTCCCCAGGACCCGAACGTCGGGGTTCACAATGTCGCGGCGACCTTCTTCAGGAACTCGACGCTTGCCTTGGCGTCCTCGATGGGCCCGGTACCCGGCGCCG
>CALKMY010000105.1 GCA_938091275.1 Candidatus Nanopelagicales bacterium
GGCACCTGGAGCGGGGAAGCCGCATCCAGACATCAAATGGCAATCGGGACCACCCGCCGCGGACACGCTCGTGGGAGCAGACGCGGAAACGACCTCAGCGAACACTCAGGTCCTCCATCACGTTCGACCCTCCTGGTCTACGTCCACGTTCGTTGCTTCCCTTAGCGCCGCCTCCTGTGGCGGCGCTTCCTCGCGCGCTCGGTGACCGAGACCACGGCCCTGACGCACCGCCTCTTCGCGAGCGAGACCCGTGAAGATCAGGTAGTACGACAGTCCCAGCCCGACGAAGGCACCGATGGCAATGAGCGCCGGTCGGTTCCCCCACCACAAAGAGATCAACCAGCCGATCCCGGCGTACAGCACGATGCCGGCAATCAGTCGACTGGAGATCGTCCAAGCGGCGTTGTCCATTGCCGGGGAAGAGTGCGCACCTGTAGGTGAGGACGACGTCGGAATCGAACGCTGACGCGCACGGTACCAGGGGGCGGCGCCCGTCATGATCCGGCCTCCGGGTCCACGTAGAGGACCTTCGTGCGGGCGAAAACCCACACTTCGGCCACAGTCCAGGCGAGGGTGCACGCGACGATCGTTCCGGCGAAAACGCGGGTGTCGAACGCGGTGGTGTCGGCGAAGGCGATGATGAGAACGAACAGAACCCCGATCTTCACGAGATAGATCGTCAAGGCAACGGTCATGGCCATCTGTGGGTTGCTCTTGAGAACAGAACCCAGCACGAACTGCCCAACGCTGAAGAAGGCCAGAACCAAGACCGTGGCGAACACGCCACCAAGGGCACCGCTGGCTCCGCTGCTGGCCGCTCCGATGGCAATCCCCACGACACCCACGAGGGCGGTGGTCAACCCCGCTCGTTTCAGGACCAACGCATCGACGCTCGGAGAGTCGTTGGTGGGGCGCGGCGGGGCGCTTGCGTCGTCTGTCATAAGTGTCGTTGCCGTTGTACGAACATCCGCATCTGGCGGCCTTTCGCGAACAGACGCTATCGCACCTGCCGCAAGGTTTCACCCCAAGCGTGGTTGCCCGAAGCCCCCGGGGCGTGGTCTTCGTCACGATCGTTGTCTCGGCCTTCGTCGCGGCCCCGATCGCGGCGCTCGTTGCGCACCGCCGATCGACGAGCGTCCCCTCAGCCCAAGGTTGAATCGCGTCCGTCAGCGGCACGCAACGGTCGAACATCGGCCCCGGTTTGCTCGGTTCTCCCCTCGGCACCCATGGACTTCGACGGGCGTCGCACCAGCCACAACAGGGCGCCGAGCCCCACGATGAATCCGCCAGCTGCGTAGGGCCACGGCACGAAGGCCACCGCCACAGCGGTCCCGGCGACGAGTCCCGTCCAGGCGTACATCAGCAGGACGGCCCGGCCTTGAGAGTGCCCCATCTCCAGGAGACGGTGGTGAAGGTGCTGCTTGTCCGGCGCGAAGGGGTTTCGGCCGGCTCTGGTTCGGCGGATGACGGCCAAGAGAAGGTCCACCAGCGGGATCGCCATCACGGCGACGGGCAACGCGATGGGCAGCAGGGTGGGCAGCAGGGCTCCGGTGGTCAGAGCGCTCGGATCGACCTGCCCGGAGAGCGTGATGGTTCCCGCGGCCAGCAACAGCCCGAGGAGCATCGACCCGGTGTCCCCCATGAAGATCCGCGCAGGGGTGTAGTTGTGGGGAAGAAATCCCACCGTCATTCCGACCAACAGGACGCTCATCAGCGTTGCCAGGGTGGCGCGGTCAAGGCCGGACTCCACGCTGAGCAAGTACGCGTATCCGAAGAAGGCTCCGGCAGCCACCAGCACGATTCCGGCGGCAAGACCGTCCAGGCCGTCAACGAAGTTGATGGCATTGATGCTGATAACGACGATCAACACGGTGAACAGCACGCTGGTCAACGGGTCGAGGACGAAAGTGCCCCCAATGGGCAACCAGATGATAGCGATTCCTTGGAAGGCCATCACACCGGCGGCGAGCACCTGCCCCGCGAGTTTCGTGGGTGCGTCCAGTCCCCACTTATCGTCGACGACTCCCAGCGCAACGATGATCGCAACACCGGACAGCAGCGCGAGAGGTGTTCGACCACTGTCGAAAACAGCGCTCATCATCGGGAGTTTGCTGGCGAGGATTCCTCCGGCGAGCAGTCCCCCAACCATCGCCAGGCCGCCGAGCAGCGGCGTGGGGGTGTCGTGGACGTCCCGGTCCCGCACCGGCGCCATCACTTTCCACTTCTTGGCGAGCTCTCTCGCCAGCGGCGTCAGCAGGTACGTGACCGCAGCAGCGGCCACCAGGCACAGGATGTATTCCCGCACGCGCCCTAGTCCGTCGTTCTTTGATCTCGCGGATAGGCGGGGTGACGTTCGACGAGTTTGCTGACTTCGACGGAGATATCGGCTGCCGCCGAGCCATCGGCATCGGTCACCGCGCGGTGGATCAGGTCGGCGATCTCGCGCATGTCGTTCTCCAGCATGCCCTGCGTAGTCACCGACGGTGTTCCCACGCGGATACCCGAGCCCACCGACGGGGGCTGAGGATCGTAGGGGATCGCGTTTTTGTTCAGCGTGATGCGCGCGGCATCGCATCGAGTCTCCGCTTCGGCGCCGGTAACGCCGATCGACTGCAGGTCGATCAGGGCCAGGTGGGTATCTGTTCCTCCGCTGGTCGGCCGCATTCCGTGCTCGGCAAGCCCCTCGCAGAGCGCCTGCGCGTTACGAATCACCTGGGAGGCGTACTGCTGGTACTCCGGTGTTGCGGCCTCCCGCAGGGCAACGGCCTTGGCGGCGACCCCGTGCATGAGGGGTCCGCCCTGCATCATCGGGAACACGGCCTTGTCCACGGCCTTCGCGTGCTCGGCCTTACACAGCATCATGCCGCCACGCGGGCCGCGCAGAACCTTGTGCGTGGTGAACGTGACGACGTCGGCGTACGGAACCGGACTCGGGATCGCCTTACCGGCGACCAATCCGATGAAGTGGGCCGCATCCACCATCAAGATCGCGCCGACCTCGTCGGCGATCGCTCGGAACGCCGCGAAGTCGACAAGTCGGGGGTAGGCGGTCGCTCCGCAGATGATCATCGTGGGCCGGTGCTCGAGGGCCAGGTCCCGGACCTGGTCGTAATCGATCACCTCGGTGTCCTCGCGCACCCCGTAGGACACGACGTTGAACCACTTGCCGGAGAAGTTGACCGGAGATCCGTGGGTGAGGTGCCCACCGTGGGACAGGCTCATCGCCAAGACTGTGTCGCCGGGCATGGTGAACGCTCCGTAGGCGGCGATGTTGGCGCTGGCACCACTGTGTGGCTGAAGATTGGCGTGCTCGGCACCGAAGAGTTCTTTCGCCCGCGCGATGCCGATCTCCTCGGCAGAATCGACTTCCGAACAACCGCCGTAGTAGCGCCGCCCCGGATAGCCCTCGGCATACTTGTTGCTCAGCGTGGATCCGAGCGCAGCCAGAACCGCCGGCGATGTGAAGTTCTCGCTCGCGATCAACTGCAGGCCACTGCGCAAACGATCGAGTTCCCCCAGGATGATGGACGCGATCTGCGGGTCTTCGGACTGCAGAGCACCGAAGTCCGGTCCCCAAAACACGTCCTGATCCGATGACGTCATCGCTACTCCTGATCGCTTGCTGGTGAGGGTGGTGCCTCCGCCACCAGGTCGAACGGCGATTGCTCCACTGCCGTCACTGTATCCCCGGTTCCCTGCTCGAGCCTGCGCAACACCTCTTGAACCCGCTCGGCGGCGACGGCTCCTTCTCGGGCAATGGAAACCTCGGTGAATCGGGCGTCGACGATGGTGCTGGAGAGTTCCGGGTCTTCCTGAGCCGACCACGACCGTTCTCCGAGAGCTCCGACATCGCACGCGCCAGAGACGTCGTCGCCGAGCGCTTCGAGTGCTTCCTCGATGGTGCGCGGTGCATCTCCTCCGGCGATGGTGGCTGTGCTCGCTGCAATAGGTCCGAGTCGAGCACACACAGCGAGGGTGAACGGATGAAGGGGCATGCGGACCGCCAGCGGCGCGCGCTTCGGGTGATCCCAGGCAAGTGTCGGCTGCGGCCGCAACAACACCGTCAGCAAGCCGGGCCAGAACGCCTCCATCAGTTTCTTCGCGACCCGCGGGACTCGAGCCGCAACGCCGGAGACGACAACGGGCGAGGCCACCAGTAAGCCCAAGGGGGTCGACTCGGGCACCATCTTCGCCCGCCGGAGCAATGCCGTTCCGCGCAAAGAAAAGGCATCGGTGGCAACGACGTAACTGTTCTCGGTCGGCAAGATGACCAGACCACCGCGCCGCATAGCGGCCACGGCACCACCGACAGCAGTTTCTCG
>CALKMY010000106.1 GCA_938091275.1 Candidatus Nanopelagicales bacterium
GCGGTCGCAATGACCTCCTCGCGAGCCCGGGCCAGGCGCCGGCGATCGAGTTCACCGTGATCGAGCGCCCACGCACGATGATCAGCGATCGCAGCCACGATGTCGTCGATTCCGGTGTCGGTGCTGGCGATGGCGGTGAGCACCGGTGGCGTCCACGCTGCGACTACGTCATCTGCTTCGGTCGTCGTCTTCTGTTGGCCTGTCGCGTTCTGCTGGCTTGTCGCCAGCGAGATCATCTGCCGCAGATCCCGGACCGTTGTCTGGGCGCCCTCGCGGTCGGCCTTATTCACCACGAACAGGTCACCGATCTCCAAGATTCCCGCTTTCGCCGCCTGGATTCCATCGCCCATTCCCGGAGCCAGCATGACGATGGTCGTGTCCGCTGCAGCGGCTACCTCGACTTCCGATTGGCCCACACCCACCGTCTCCACCACGACGATGTCGAATCCGGCGGCGTCGAGAACTCGCAGGACGTGTCCGGCCGCAGCCGCCAGTCCGCCGAGATGACCACGTGAGGCCATCGATCGAATAAAGACGTTCTCATCCGAGGAGTGCGACTGCATGCGGATCCGATCACCGAGCAGCGCACCTCCGGAAAACGGCGACGACGGATCCACCGCAACAACAGCAACTGACTGACCTCGGGCGCGGAACGCCGTAATCAGCGCCGCGGTCATCGTGGACTTGCCCACCCCCGGTGATCCGGTGATGCCGACGACGTGGCTACGCGGGCGATCAGCGTCGCTCCTGGCCTGTTCCGCAAGCCGCCGGAGGAGTTCGAGACCATCCGGTCCCCCGTTTTCGACAAGGGTGATCGCTCGCGCGAGGTCACGTACCTTGCGCTCGGCGATTCCGGCCATCAGCCGATCGACCTCGTCGGTCATCCTGCTCGGCCTCCTTCGGGCTCGGCTGCAGTCTGTGTCTGCGGCATCCTTTCGCGGTCTCGCCTCGGCGGGTAGGCGAATTGCTTACGTCGCGGCGGGCACTTCGATAATCAGCGCATCCCCCTGGCCACCGCCGCCACACAGGGCCGCTGCCCCGATTCCTCCACCTCGACGACGCAGCTCGTACATCAGGTGCAACACGAGGCGGGCTCCGGACATTCCGATGGGGTGGCCGAGCGCGATTGCGCCACCGTTCACGTTGAGACGCGAATCATCGATTCCCAGACGCTTGATGGAGGCAACCGCAACGGCGGCGAACGCTTCATTGATCTCCACGAGGTCGAGGTCGGAAACGGAGATCCCCTCTTTGGCGCACGCCGCCTCGATCGCCGCCGCCGGCTGTTCATGAAGTGACGGGTCGGGCCCGGCTACAACCCCGTGGCTGCCCAGGAAGGCCATCGGGGTGCGTTCGAGTCGCTCAGCCGCTGCGCGTGAGGTGACGACGAGGGCCGCCGCGCCGTCTGAAATCTGCGACGCGTTCCCAGCGGTGATCGTTCCTTCCGGTGCGAAGGCCGGGCGCAGACGTCCCAACGACTCCGCGGTCGTTTCGGCCCGAATACCTTCGTCGTCGGTGACGACGATGTCGTCGCCCTTGCGCTGGGGGATCCGCACCGGAGTGATTTCCTCGGCCAAGATCCCGGCCGATTGCGCGGCTGCGGCTCGACGATGCGAGGCCTCGGCGACCGCGTCCTGCTCTTGTCGCGTCAACGCGTAGCGGTCGTTGTATCGCTCCGTCGCTTCTCCCATGGCGCATTCGTCGAACGCGCACGTGAGTCCATCAAACGCCATAGCATCGATCATGGTCCAGTCGCCGTACTTCTTACCCTCGCGCGAACCAATCAGCAGGTGGGGAGCCTGCGACATCGACTCCATACCTCCGGCGACAACCGTGTCGAACTCTCCAGCGCGGATCATCTGATCGGCGAGGGCGATCGAGTCGATCCCCGAAAGGCACACCTTGTTGATCGTCAGGGCCGGGATCGCCATGCCGAGTCCCCCGGCGATCGCCGCCTGACGGGCTGCGTTCTGGCCCGCACCAGCCTGCAGGACCTGGCCGAGAACCACGTAGTCAACGTCAGTCGGCTGAACTCCCGAGCGCTCGAGCGCACTGGCGATCGCGAATCCTCCGAGGTCAGCCGCAGACAGCGACGACAAGGCGCCCTGCAGTCGGCCCATCGGAGTTCGTGCTCCGCCAAGAACAACCGCCCCATCGCGCAGACTCATCTCAACCACTCAACCTTCCCCATATTCGGTCCCGCCTGCAGGTGTCACCGGCTCCCTGCTCGTGCAACCATAGTTGCCATGCATCCTCTGATTACCCGCATCGACCATGTCGGCATCGCGGTCGCCGATTTCGACGAAGCCGTTGCCTTCTACGCTCGCGCCTTTCACATGACCGTCGACCACGAAGAAGTCAATACTGAGCAGGGGGTGCGTGAGGCGATGCTGCGCGTGGGCGACTCGGATTCGTGGATCCAGATTCTCGCTCCGCTCAGTGCCGACTCCCCCATCGGTCGATTCCTCGACCGCAGTGGTCCAGGAATTCAACAAATGGCGTACACCGTGACCGACATCGACGCGGTCAGTGACCACCTTCGATCCGCAGGGGTTCGACTGCTGTACGACGAGCCGAAGACGGGTACCGCGGGGTCGCGAATCAACTTCACCCACCCGAAGGATTCCGGCGGCGTGTTGATCGAGTTGGTGCAACACGCCGCGGAGTAATCCGCTCCCCCGCGCCTGCGTAGCGGACAATTCTGCGTGTGCTTCCCCGCATCCAGTTGCCCCTGGACGTCGCCATCGACCCCGGCATCGCCCAACAGCCCACTACCTGGGTGGTCATCGGAGCGGTTGTCGCCCTAGTCGGCCTGTTCGTGGTGCGCCGGGCTCGCAAGCTCGCAATCCTGATGACCCTCGGCACCGCTGGCGCGGTGTGGGCCTGGTCGTCCGGTGCCCTTTCTCTGGCTGGGTAAATCGACTACTGCCGCGGCGCCCGGGACTCGGCTTTCAGTTCACCCTCGGGCCCGGTACCTTTCCTTGACGCAGGAAAACCTGTGACGCATACGAGTCCGTGACGCTGCCTGACGGCACGAATGGCAAAGGACGGTAAGGGGAGCAAACGTGGCTGGTGATTTCGAGTCGATCGTTCGTGCCATCGAAGAGCAGGACCCCGCGATCGGTGACATGGCGATTCCGGACACATACCTCGCTGCCACGCTTCACAAATCCGACGAGCAGATGTTCGCTGGTCGAGCATCCCGCGACAAGGATCCCCGTGAATCCCTGCACATCGAACAGGTCCCCACGCCCGAGCTCGCAGCAGGCGAAGCCCTCATCGCAGTGATGGCGTCGTCGATCAACTACAACACGGTGTGGTCTTCGATATTCGAGCCCGTCTCGACCTTCGGATTCCTCGATCGCTACGCCCGAACCAACCCCGACGCAACCCGGCACAACCGGAACTACCACGTCTTGGGCTCTGATGCTTCCGGCGTCGTTCTTCAGACCGGTCCCGGAGTCCACACGTGGAATCCAGGCGATCGCGTGGTCGCCCACTGCTTGTCGGTGGAACTCG
Source organism: Candidatus Nanopelagicales bacterium (assembly GCA_938091275.1). GTDB lineage: Bacteria > Actinomycetota > Actinomycetes > S36-B12 > S36-B12 > S36-B12. The sequence goes on from CALKMY010000106.1 coordinate 3,520, forward strand.
AATCTCCCCTCGGTCACAACGACACGATGATGGATCCCGAGCAGCGCATCTGGGGGTTCGAGACCAACTTCGGTGGCTTGGCTCAACTCGCCATTGTGAAAGCGAATCAACTCCTTCCCAAACCGGAGCACTTGACGTGGGAGGAAGCGGCCTGCCCGGGACTGGTCAACTCCACGGCCTACCGTCAACTGGTGTCTCACAACGGTGGGGCAATGAAGCAGGGAGACGTGGTTCTCATTTGGGGAGCCTCAGGGGGCTTGGGCTCCTACGCGACCCAATACGCGTTGAACGGTGGCGCTATCCCCGTGTGTGTCGTTTCCAACGAGAGCAAGGCCGAGGTTGTGCGCTCCATGGGAGCCGACCTGATCATCGATCGCTCGGCCGAGGGGTACAAGTTCTGGAAAGACGAGACCACCCAGGACCCCAAGGAATGGCAACGACTCGGCAAGAAGATCAGACAGCTCACGGGCGGAGACGACATCGACATCGTCTTCGAGCATCCGGGGCGTGAGACTTTCGGCGCCAGCGTCTACGTCACCCGCAAAGGCGGCACCATCGTGACGTGCGCGTCCACATCCGGCTTCATGCACGAGTACGACAACCGCTATCTGTGGATGAATCTGAAGCGCATCGTGGGCAGCCACTTCGCCAACTATCGGGAAGCACACGAGGCGAACCGCCTGATCGCCAAGGGAATGATCCACCCCACCCTGTCCAAGGTCCTCCCGTTGGCCGAGACCGGGCAGGCCTCGTGGGAGGTCCACCGCAACATGCACCAGGGGAAAGTCGGCATCCTGTGCCTGGCTCCCGTCGAAGGCCTCGGCGTCACCGACCCGGCACTTCGTGCCTCGGTCGGTCCTGCTCTCGATCGGTTCCGCTCGGCTCCGGGTTCGTGATCCGACCCCCGCCGACATACCTGACCTACCATGACTGAATGACTGCGCCATCGACGTCGTCACACGTTGATGAGCGAATGCCGTGGAAACTCGACCGGGGCCGCTCCTTCGGTGAGATGGGCTATCTGCCGGGACTCGACGGCCTTCGGGCTGTGGCCATCATCGGGGTGCTGCTCTACCACGCAGGCATCGACTGGATGCCCGGAGGCTTCCTCGGTGTCGACGTCTTCTTCGTCATCAGTGGCTTCTTGATCACCTCACTGATACTCGAGGAGTACGACCGCTCCGGGCGCGTCA
>CALKMY010000107.1 GCA_938091275.1 Candidatus Nanopelagicales bacterium
GGTGTACTCGTCGCGAACGCGGGCATCACCAAAGACAACCTCTTGATGCGCATGAGTGATGAGGACATCGACGCCGTCGTGCAGACCAACTTGTCAGGCTCGATCCGACTGTGTCGGGGTGTTGCCCGGGGAATGATCCGAACCAGGACGGGCCGAATCGTGCTGATCTCATCCGTGGTCGGCCTCCTGGGAAGTGCCGGGCAGGTCAACTACGCGGCGTCCAAAGCCGGCCTGGTCGGAGCTGCTCGCTCGCTGGCTCGAGAACTAGGTTCGCGAGGCATCACGGTGAACGTCGTGGCACCCGGATTCGTCGAGACGGACATGACAGCAGAACTCGATGACGGCCGACGGGATGAGATCCTCGGCGCGATTCCTCTCGGACGGTACGCTGCCGTGGACGAAGTAGCCGCTGTCGTGGAGTTCCTCGTCGGTCCAGATGCCGGATACATCACTGGGTCGGTGATTCCGGTCGATGGCGGTCTCGGTATGGGCCATTAGGAGGCGGCAATGGGGTTGCTGACGGGAAAGACGGTCGTCGTCACCGGCGTTCTCACTGACCAATCGATCGCCTTCCACATCGCGCGGCTCGCTCAGGAAGAGGGCGCGGACGTCGTTTTGACGAGTTTCGGTCGGACGATGTCGTTGACACGGCGGTCTGCAACGCGACTACCCACCGAGCCGCCCATCGTCGAGTTGGACGTGACCAACGATGACGATCTCGCGCAGTTCGCAAACCGACTGGGGGAGCACTGCGAGACGGTGGATGGCCTCGTGCATTCGATCGGTTTCGCACCAGAGTCAGCGTTGGGGGGAAACTTTCTTCATACGTCGTGGTCGGACGTGGCTACCGCCATGCAGGTGAGTGCATACTCGCTGGCGTCTTTGACCATGGCAGCTAAGCCACGTATGACGTCAGGCGCGAGCGTGGTGGGCTTGGACTTCGACGCCTCGGTCGCGTGGCCCACCTACGACTGGATGGGGGTCGCCAAGGCTGCGCTGGAGTCCACCGCTCGGTATCTCGCCCGTGATCTGGGACCGGAGGGTATTCGGGTGAATCTCGTTGCGGCTGGTCCGATCCGCACCATGGCGGCGAAAAGCATTCCTGGCTTCGACGAGTTCGAGAAGGTGTGGAGGGACCGTGCACCGTTGGGGTGGGACCTCACCGACCCGGCTCCGGCCGCGCGTGCCTGCGTGGCGTTGTTGTCACCGTGGTTTGCGGCGACGACCGGAGAGATCGTGCACGTCGATGGAGGAGTGCACTCGCAAGGGGCCTAGGGCCGAAGCCGCCTGCCCAAGGAAACGATTACGCGTGCGAATCACCCGAGGAAGTCGCGTCTCGTGCCGTGATTCCATCGAGGGAGTCGGCGCGTTCGATCTCATCGCGGGTGATCCCTATGAGGAACAACACAGAGTCCAAGTACGGTGTGGACACCGACGTATCGGCGACCGCTCGCGCGGCCGGTTTCGCGTTGAAAGCGATACCCAGACCTGCTGCCTCCAGCATGTCAACGTCATTCGCGCCGTCGCCGATGGCGATGGTTCGATGCCGCGGAATACCGAAACGCACCGCAAGTTCCTCCAATACCTTGCGTTTGCCTGGCCGGTCGACGATGTCGCCGACCGCCCGCCCCGTGAGGTAGCCACCTTCCACTTCCAACGTGTTGGCGCGAATCTCCGCGACACCGAGCTCGTTGGCCAGTGGTGACACGACTTGGCCGAACCCTCCGGAGACAAAGGCGATCCGATACCCGAGACGATTCAAGGTTCGACAAAAGGTCCGCGCCCCCGGTGTCAGGCGGATCTGCTGTCTGACCGTGTCGAGAACGGATTCCGGCAAGCCTTCGAGAAGTGCCACGCGCTGGTGGAGCGACTCGGTGAAGTCGATCTCGCCCGCCATCGCCTGGGCGGTGACGGCCGCCACCTCGTCGTGTCGGCCAGATTGGGCCGCGAGGAGGTCGATGACTTCGTCTTGAATGACCGTCGAGTCCACGTCGAGGACGACCAGATATTGGCCCCGGGTGTGCAGGTGGCGTTCCTGAACCGCAACATCCACGGACAGGCTGGACGCTAGTTCCGCAAGTGGACGGCGAATGAAATCGGGTTCAGCTCCACGTCCCTCGAAGGCAACCGCGGTCACGGGATACTTGGCAATGCGTCGAATACGGTCGATGTTGCCCCCGTTGTCGGCGATAACATCCGTGATCTTTGCGATCGCTTCGGGCACCAACCGAGCAGACATCACCGTGACCTGAAAATGAGGGACGCCAAGATTGCGGGTCAAGGGAGCCGCTTCTTTTTCCATCGAGATCGTGCAGTCCATCGCTGAGCGGTGAGCCATCTCCTCGATCGCAGGTCGCAGGCGCTCCAGCTCAGACAACGCACCATCAACTGATGCCGCGATCGTCAATCGGTCACGCATAACGATCTGATCGATGTCCGTAACCGCAACAGCCTGGGCACTGCATGCCGCGAACAGGTCTCGGGTGATACCAGGACGATCACGCCCACTGAGAGTGACGAGCATCGTCGCGTGATTTTCGTGATGAGTAGTCATCGGAACCCAACGGTACCGAGATCACGAGCCGGGATGTGTGAGCGACCTCGGGACACGAGGTCCGAGCATGACCACCAGACACGACCTAGGGTGTTCGCGTGCAGGTGATCGCTCTGTCTGATGTCGGGGTTCGGCGTGGTGAATCCTGGCTCCTCAAGGACGTGAATTGGGTCGTTGACGAGGCGGACCGCTGGGTTGTTGTGGGCCCGAATGGTGCAGGGAAGACAACCGCGCTCACGATCGCCGCGACTCGGATGTTTCCGACGACGGGCGAAGTATCGATACTCGGCGAACGCCTGGGACGGGTAGACATCACCGATCTACGGCCGAGGGTCGGTTTCGCCAGCAGTTCTCTGCTTCGTGACATACCGATGCACGAAGCGGCTGCCGATGTTGTCATGACGTCGGCCTACGGGGTGACCGGACGGTGGCGAGAGGCCTATGAAGCCGAAGATAGGGAACGTGCCCATCGCCTGCTCGAGGAGTGGGGTGCGGCGTCATACGCCGCGCGCCCCTTCGCGTCGTTGTCGGAGGGAGAACGCAAGCGGGTACTCATCGCGCGCGCGTTGATGAGCGACCCGGAACTGCTGCTACTCGATGAGCCGGGGGCGGGCCTAGACCTGGCCGGACGTGAGGAATTGGTGAGCATGCTGGCTGATTTCGCCCGGCGACCGCAGTCACCAAGTCTGGTATTGGTCACACATCACCTGGAGGAGATTCCTCCGGGAATCACCCATGCACTCTTGTTGGGGCAGGGGCGGATGATCGCGGCCGGGCCGCTGGAGGTGACTTTGACGAATGATCTCGTCAGTCGCACCTTCGGGATGAACTTCGACGTGCGGCGGATCGGTGAGCGGTGGAGTGCGGTGATGAGGCAGTCATGAGGGACGACACCGGCACCACACGTTGGTTATTCGCCGATCAGCTTGGGCCGCACTTCGATGACGGTGGCCCACTGTTGCTGATCGAGGCTCGTTCGGTGTTCGAGCGCCGGACCTACCACCGGCAGAAGGCCCACTTGATACTCAGCGCCCTGCACCATCGTGCAGCGGACGACTCTGAGCGGGTCACGCTTATTCGATCCCAGACCTACGCCGAGGGCGTCACGTCGTATCGAGATTCGAGTCACCGTGAGCTCGACGCCATCGCCGCAACATCCCGTCCGGCGCGGCGACTGGTCGAAACACTCGGGCTGTCCACGATCCACCCGGAACGTGGATGGTTCACGACACCCGGAGAGTTTCAGGCCTGGGTGACCGGTCGCGGGGACAAGCGATTGTTGATGGAGGACTGGTACCGGGGGGTTCGATCCCGACACGACGTCCTCATGGCCGACGGTAAGCCGGAGGGTGGAAAGTGGAATTTCGACCACGACAACCGGCTCCCTCCGCCCAAGGGGGAAACCCACCTGCCGGTGCCAACGCCCTGGCAGCCGATGGAAGACGACATTGATGCACAGGTACGTCAGCAACTCGATGAGTGGGAAGCCCAGGGCATTCGCTTCCTCGGAAATGACGGTCCGCGACGCTTCGCCGTCACCAGAAGCGAAGCCGAAGCCGCGTTAGACGATTTCCTCGACAATCGGCTCACCCTCTTCGGTCCCTACGAAGACGCCGTCTTGTGGCGGGATCCCTTCATGGCGCACTCGCTCCTATCCGTGCCGTTGAACCTCGGGCTGCTCCATCCGGCCGAAGTGGTGGCTCGGGCCGAAGAACGATGGCGGGCGGACCAAGCAACCCTGGCCAGTGTCGAGGGACTGATCCGACAAATCATCGGATGGCGGGAATATGTCTGGCACCTGTATTGGCATCTCGGGGAGTCCTACGAACTCCGTAATGAGCTCGACAACACTGTTGAGCCACCGACCTGGTTTCTGGAGGCATCGGTGGAAGAGGTGGATGCTGCGTGCTTACGGCACTCGCTTGGGTACGTACGGGATCTGGGCTACTCCCACCACATTGTTCGTTTGATGGTGCTGAGCAACTGGGCTCTCCAGCGCGGATACTCCCCGCAAGTGATGAACGACTGGTTCCGCCGCGCCTTCGTCGACGGATACCCGTGGGTGATGACGGCCAATGTCATCGGCATGGGTTTGTATGCCGACGGGGGAGAGATGGCGACCAAGCCGTATGTGTCCGGTGGGGCGTATCTGAAGCGGATGACGGACTTCTGTGGTGACTGTGTGTACGACCCGAAGGTTCGGGTGGGGGAGAAGGCATGCCCCTTCACGGCCGGCTACTGGGCATTCCTGGACGGTAAGCGTGAGTTATTGCAGGGAAATCACCGACTTGCCACAGCATTTCGAACCCTTGACAAGCTCACGGATCGCGCTGCATTGGTGGAGCAGGAACGTCTGCGCGGGCATTCGGCTCCGTGATGGATACCTGGATAGCTGTTCTTGCCTTGGTTGCTGCCGGTGCGGTGGCCGGTGCCATCAATGGCGTGGTGGGCTCGGGAACGCTCATCACTTTCAGCACGTTGCTGGCGGTGGGCGTTCCACCGGTTGCGGCGAATGGAACAAACACCACGGGTCTATTTCCCGGAAGTTTCGCCTCGGCGTATGCGTATCGGCGCGAGCTACGCGATCGCCTGAGGGCTCTTCGATTTCCCATCATGGCCACCACGATCGGAGCCGCAATCGGCGCGCTGTTGGTTGTGGCGCTGCCTGAGGAAGTCTTTGCCTCGGTCGTTCCGTGGTTGATCGCTACCGCCACGGTGATGGTTGCTGTGCAGCCCTTGCGCGCACGGCTCCGCGCCCGCCGGGGAGCGGTATCTGAGCCTGTGCAATCAACACAGCCGCGGCGGCTGTGGCCATGGACGGGAGCGGTGGGGGTGTACGGCGGATACTTTGGCGCTGCCCAGGGAATCGTGCTGATGGCGATTCTCACGTGGATCTATGACGCTCGCGTCCAGTACAGCAACGCGGCAAAGAACCTTCTGGCGTCTGTGGCGAATGTGGTGGCGGCGGTGGTGTTCGCCTTTTCCGGTTATGTGGTGTGGCCTGCCGCCGTTGTACTGATGGTCAGTTCCACCGCCGGTGGATACCTCGGCGGACGCTGGGCGAGGCGCATGCCGGAGGTGGTCCTTCGTGGGATGGTTGTGGCCGTGGGGATCGTGGCAACCACTGTTCTCGTCATTCGATAGCCGAGTCGAACCGGCGATGCGGTGGTTGCCACACCGTGGATCGCAGCCAGGGAGGCTCGATGGCGACAGCCGATAGTGGGCACTCTCCTGAGATCCCCAATCACGACGATGCGCCGACGTCAGACGAGCCGTGGAATGTCTGGACCGTACCCAATCTTGTCAGCCTTCTACGGTTGTGCGGCATTCCGCTGTTTTTGTGGTTGGTTCTGGTCGAAGAGGCCGACCTTGCCGCGTTCGTCGTGCTCGTCCTCGCGGGAGCGTCGGACTGGGTAGACGGATACCTGGCTCGACGGTTGGATCAGCGCAGTCGGCTTGGCGTGTTATTGGACCCGGCTGTGGACCGGCTCTACATCCTCGCGACGCTGGTGGGGTTGGCGCTGCGCGACGTCATCGGATGGTGGCTCGTGGCGATTCTGGTATCCCGCGATGTCTTCTTGCTCGTGTTGCTACCACTGTTGCGAGGTTCGGGCCGGATTGCGTTACCGGTGACCTACGTGGGCAAGACAGCAACATTCGCCTTGTTCTGGGGTTTCCCCGTACTACTCCTCAGCTCCCTACCCGGCGCGTGGGGTACCACCCTGTCGGTGGTCGGTTGGGCCTTCGCTCTGTGGGGAACTTTCCTGTATTGGTGGGCGGGAGTCCGCTACGCCCGCGACATGATCGCCAGCGGCCGTACTGGGTAGGCTCGGAGAGTCGGCGAGAGTGACTTCCACCTGGTCGATATCGAGGGGAGAGGGCCCAATGATTCCTGACGACGCGCAGTACACCGAAGAGCACGAATGGGTCCGGGCTGGGCAGGGCGGCATCGTGACGGTGGGCATCACCCATTACGCCCAAGAGGCTCTCGGAGACATCGTCTTCGTCTCGCTGCCGCGTGTGGGCGACGGCGTCGAGGCGGGTCAATCCTGCGGTGAGGTCGAGTCGACCAAGAGCGTCAGCGAGCTCTACGCCCCGATGACCGGTGAGGTCGTGGAGGTAAATGCGGGGGTCGACGACGTCCCTGAGACCATCAATTCCGATCCCTACGGGGAAGGCTGGCTGTTCCGGATCGACTGCGGTGACGAGGCGGAGCGAAACAGGCAGCTCGAGGGCCTCATGTCGGCGCGTGAGTACGAGGGTTTGACCGGCGGGGCTTAGGCTAGTTGACGCAGGGGAGTACACGCCGGCCGCGAAGGGAGCCACGATGAACTGTCGTTCGTGCGGCAAGCCCGTGCACGTGGAGGACCGGTTCTGCGCGGCGTGCGGAAGCCCGGTCGACGCTCACGGCGATGGCGATATAGATGCCACGGGGGCGATCTCGGCCATCTCCGGACAACCAGGCCCGACCACCGGCACCGGACCCGCCGCGGCCCTCGGTACCGGCATTCATCGAGAGCTACCGTCGGGATCAGCACTGTTGATCGTGCACCGAGGCCCATCCGAGGGCAGTGAATTCCTCCTGCCCGCCGATGCGGACATCGTCGGCGTGGGGCGGTCTCCGGAGTCGGAAGTTTTCTTGGACGACGTGACCGTCAGCCGTCGCCATGCCGAATTTCGACGCGGGTCCGAGGGGTGGAGTGTTCGGGACGTGGGCAGCCTGAACGGCACGTACGTCAACAGGGTCCGTGTAGACGATCAGAGTCTCAAAGGTGGAGACGAAGTGCAGATCGGGAAGTTTCGTTTCGTCTTCTTGGTAGGCGTAGAGCCCGGAACATGAGTGCGTCTGAGGCGGCGGAGTCGTCCAACAAGAGCACGCTGAGCATTGGCGAGGTCCACAGTCTGCTCAAGCGTGACTTTCCAGATGTCACCATCAGCAAGATTCGATTTCTGGAAACCGAAGGTCTTGTCATTCCTGCGCGAACTGCAAGCGGCTATCGACGCTTCACCGACGATGACGTACGACGCTTGCGAGACGTTCTCACTCTTCAGCGCGATCAGTACCTGCCGCTGAAGGTCATCCGCGAGCAGCTTGATCACAGTGCTGAGAACACGGTGATCGCCGGTAGCGGAATGCGACCGGAGGATTTTCGACCCGGGGCGGGGCGATTACGTCTGACGCGCGCTGAGCTGGCCGAGATGACGCAGCTCGATGAGTCCTATGTGGCGGAACTCGAAGAGCTTGGCTTGGTGTGGGTGAGCCCGGCGGGCCACTACGACGAGGACGCCGCAACCATCTGCCAGCTTGCTGCCCGCTTGGCGGGATTCGGTTTCGAGGGCAGGCACATGCGAAGTTTCCGGGTCGTCGCGGATCGAGAGTCGGGGCTTATTGAGCAGATGGCGACACCCTTCGGCCGCACCACCGGACGAGAGGGCGATTCGAAGGTTCGATCCCAGGAAGCGATCCGAGAGATCGCGGCCCTGTTCGTGCAATTGCACGCGTCGCTGCTGCGTGCCGAACTCACCCGGGCGGGCAAGGCGTAGGAATGACCCCGGCACCGGGTTGGTTGCTCTGGTGGCCCGCGGACCCCACGTGCCTGCACCCGGACACCCGGACGCGTATGGAGGATCGACGTCACCCATTTCACTGACAGCGTGACCGTGCGCGTATCGCCCTTGGCGGAGCGCGGTTACGCTGGAAGCATGATCGGTCTCGAGGTCGTCGGCGTCCGGATGGAGATGCCGTCGAACACCCCCATAGTCCTGCTCCGTGAGACCGACGGCGAGCGATACCTACCCATTTGGGTTGGTGCCGTTGAAGCCACGGCGATTGCGTATGCCCAACAGGGGGTCGAGCCTCCGCGCCCCTTGACGCACGACCTCATGCTCGATCTGCTGGAAGCTGTGGACGCCCCTTTGAAGGAGGTGCGGATCACCGATCTCAGCGATGGTGTCTTTTACTCCATCATCGTGTTCGCGTCCGGGCTCGAGGTGTCAGCCCGACCTTCGGATGCGATTGCCCTGGCTCTGCGCGCCGACGTCCCCATCGTGGGAGCAGAGGCAGTAGTGCAGGAGGCGGGGATCGAGATTCCCGACGAGGAAGAACCGGTGGAAGAGGACCAAGTGGAGCAGTTCCGGGCCTTCCTCGACGAGGTGTCACCGGAGGATTTCGGAGCACCCGGTCCATCCTGAGCCTTCAGTACACCTTGAGACTTACGTTGACAGTGTCGGGGCGTGTCGCATTGTTCGGCTGATCGAGGCTCCCTACATTCTGAGCCATTGCTTCCCCCAATACACCGATTCGCGTCTGCGTTATCGGGCCCGCAGTAGGGTGAAGCGGAGCGAGGAGGACGACGTGACCGGTAGGCAGATGCCCGCGGAGACAGCGGACAGTGCTTCACACCAAGGGGCTCTGTTCGACGACGCGCAACTGCGACCCTTACCGGCGGACGCCGGTTACCGGGGCCCCGTGGCGTGTGCCGCGGCCGGTATTACCTATCGACAGTTGGACTACTGGGCGCGTACGGGCTTGGTGGCCCCGACGGTCAGGGGAGCGGCCGGCTCCGGCACCCAGCGCTTGTACAGCTTCCACGACATCTTGATCCTTCGCATCGTGAAGCGACTCATCGATACGGGTGTCTCCTTGCAAAACATTCGTGTCGCGGTAGATCATCTCGCTGCGCGGCAGGGGGAGGACCTTGCGCGCATCACCTTGATGAGCGACGGCGCGAGCATTTATGAGTGCCGCAGCGCCGATGAGGTCGTCGATCTCGTCCGCGGAGGCCAGGGCGTGTTCGGAATCGCCGTGGGCAGCGTGTGGCGGGAGGTCGAGGGAACCTTGGCGACCCTCCCGGCCGAAGACCCCGACGGGCAGGACATTGCCCCGGCCGGCGTGACGGACGAATTGGCGCAACGCCGCGCCCAACGAGCCGCGGGCTGAGCGCTCGTCGGCTATGCTGGCGTAGCCGATATCCCCGTGCGGGAGAGAGTCGCTGCACCGCCAGTGCAGAGGCCGCCGAAGGAGCAAGCGCCCCGTCAAACTCTCAGGCACAGGTACCGCGCGGGTAGGCGCCTCTGGAAAAGGGATGCGTCCCTACCGACGGTGCAAGCCGCATTCGGATGCGGTGAAGCTCTCAGGTCACGCTAGGCGTGGTCAACAGAGGGGGAGCAGTAGCAATGCTGTTCGCCCTCGAGCTTGGAGAGTTTCATGGATTTCGGAGCCCGCCACATAGGACCAGATCATGCTGACCGCTCGGTCATGCTGACGTCTCTCGGATATTCCGACCTGGAGACATTCATCAAGGCCGTCGTACCGGCCGGGATCGCAGACACCGGGTCCATGGGGGTGCCCGCGGCCGTCGGCGAGAGCCAAGCCTTGGCTGAACTGCACTCCCGTATGGCTGCCATGGAACTTCCCACGTCGATGATCGGCCTGGGCTACCACGGCACGGCGATCCCCGAAGCGATCAAGCGCGGAATCCTTCTGAACCCCGGCTGGTACACCGCCTACACGCCGTATCAGCCGGAGATCTCGCAGGGCCGACTAGAGGCCCTGTTGAACTTCCAAACCCTGGTGGAGGACCTCACCGGTCTGGCAGTCGCTGGGGCGTCGCTGCTCGACGAGGCGACCGCGGTAGCCGAAGCGGTAGCGATCGCTGTGAAGCATGGGCCCCGTGGTGTCCACCGCGTTGCCATCGATGAGGGACTACATCCGCAGGTGCGGGCCGTCGTTCAGACGCGGGCAGAACCGGTGGACATCGAGATTGTCGAGTTCGATCCCGCGCAGGGTCTGGTCGAGGGCGAACTATCGGGTGTCGTGCTGGCGTATCCGGCTTCCGCCGGGCAGATCGTCGACCCGCGCGCGGTGCTGTCGGAAGCCAAGGATCGGGGAGCACTCGTGGTGATGGATGCCGATCCACTGGCCCTGACGCTCCTGCGCTCACCCGGGGCGCTCGGCGCAGACATTGCTGTCGGATCAATGCAGCGATACGGCGTCCCGATGGCCTTCGGTGGCCCACACGCCGGCTACATCGCGGTGCGATCGGGTCTCGAGCGTTCACTGCCGGGCCGACTGGTGGGGGTCAGCGTGGACGCGGACGGACGGCCGGCGTATCGCTTGGCCTTGCAAACGCGCGAACAGCACATCCGCCGGGAGAAGGCAACCAGCAACATCTGCACCGCCCAGGTCCTGCTTGCGGTGCTGGCCAGTATGTATGCGGTGTATCACGGGCCAGAGGGGCTGCGGGATATCGCTCGGCGTGTGAACCACCTGGCCGAGAGGGTCAGAGCCGGGTCTCGTGACGGCGGCCTGTCGCCGCAGGAAGGCCTGATCTTCGACACCGTCGCGCTGCACGTACCTGCCGCCGCACAGAAGTTCGCCGACACGGCGTGCACTGCTGGTATCAACGTACGGGTTATCGATGCAGACACCGTCAGCGTCACCGTGGACGAAACAACAACAGAAGACCAGGCCCACGCACTCGCCGAGGCGTGGGGGTTCGAGCTGGTTGATGTCGCAGAGGGCGAGCGCCTGGGCGAACTGACCCGGGAGGACGAACTGCTCCCGTATCCGGTCTTCCACCAGTACCGCTCGGAGACATCGCTCATGCGCTACATGCGCTCGCTGGCCGATAAGGATCTTGCGCTGGACCGGACGATGATCCCGTTGGGCTCGTGCACGATGAAACTGAATGCCGCAGCGGAGATGGCGCCGATCACCTGGCCAGAATTCGCAAATGCCCATCCGTTTGCGCCGGCCGAGCAGGTGCGGCCATATGTGGAGATCATCACCGAGTTGGAAGAATGGCTCGCTGGGATCACGGGATACGACGAAGTCTCCGTGCAGCCGAACGCTGGATCTCAAGGGGAGTTCGCCGGCCTGATGGCCATTCGGGCGTATCACCGCGCCAACGGTGACGCTCAGCGCACCGTGTGCTTGATTCCCAGCAGCGCGCATGGCACCAACGCAGCCAGCGCCGTCATGGCGGGTATGCAGGTCGTCGTCGTTGCGTGCGATGAGTCCGGTGACGTCGACCTGACGGACCTGGAGTTGAAGATCACCGAGCATCGGGAGAATCTGGCTGCGCTGATGATCACGTATCCCTCAACCCACGGCGTCTTCGAAGAAGCGGTGGGAGAGATCTGCGCGCGAGTTCATGAGGCCGGCGGCCAGGTGTATGTCGACGGTGCCAACCTGAACGCGTTGGTGGGCTTGGCGAAACCAGGCGCCTTTGGTGCGGATGTTTCGCACCTCAACCTGCACAAAACGTTCGCTATCCCGCATGGCGGTGGGGGCCCTGGAGTAGGGCCCATCGGGGTGCGAGCGCACCTCGCACCATTCCTTCCCAGCCATCCTCTGCGACCGGACGCAGGACCGGCTGGACGGGGATATCCGGACGGGGGAATGGGGCCCGTCAGTGGTGCTCCGTGGGGAAGCGCCGGCATTCTTCCAATCCCGTGGATGTATATCCGCATGATGGGTGAGGAGGGACTGCGCGAGGCCACCAGCGTGGCAATCCTGTCGGCCAACTACATCGCTCAGCGACTCAAAGACCACTACCCGATCTTGTATACGGCAGCGAATGGCACGGTCGCTCACGAGTGCATCGTGGATATTCGACCGGTAACCGCAGCGAGTGGCATCAGCGTGGACGACATTGCCAAGCGCCTAATGGACTACGGCTTCCACGCGCCCACCATGTCCTTCCCGGTGGCGGGCACGCTAATGATTGAGCCGACGGAAAGCGAGAACGTAGATGAGATTGACCGCTTCTGCGATGCGATGATTGCCATCAAGGGTGAAATCGATGCGGTCCGGACAGGGGAGTGGCCGGCAGATGACAATCCGTTGGTCCATGCTCCCCACACGGCCGATTGCCTGATTGGAGAATGGCAGCACGCGTACCCGGCTCGGCTTGCAGCGTTCCCGGTCAGCGGCATGGAAGCGGGCAAATACTGGCCGCCCGTGCGACGCATCGACGGTGCGTACGGTGATCGCAATCTCGTCTGTTCGTGTCCTCGCCCGGAGGAACTAGTCACGTCCTGAATCTGGTCCACGTAGCCGAAGAACTATGCACTCATCTGCGCCGAAGGTGCGTGCACCGATGACTTCGAAGCCCAGGTGTTGATAGAACGCAATAGCTCCTTCGTTCTTGGCGAGCGGATCGATGAGAATCGTATGGGCGTTGTGCACGTGAAAACACCGGTCAATCGCGTGCTTCATCATCACGGTGCCGTACCCCTTGCGCAGTTGTGAGGCATCGGAAATCCAGATGTCGATCGCATAGGTGCCGGGGGAGACCTCACCCCAATAGCCAGACGGGTCTGCGGCCGCGTCGAGAACGACGACGACACCTATCGGCTTCGACGTCGCGCTCAGGTCGATGATCCACACTTCTTGCCAGGACGCCTCAACCTCGCGCGGCCAGTCCCACGGTTGGTCAGTTCCGAGGCTGGGGAAAACGTGCGGCGCGTTAGACATCACGTCGAGCAGCATGACGTCATCCGTTGAGGCACGTCGAAACGTCAGCTCGCTCACGATCGAAACCTTTCACTACATCCACACACGATCTCGGAGCAACGCCCTGTTAGTGGCTGTTTCGGACCCTGTGGCGAGGCGACTTATAGGGGAGCTCGCCTGGACGTCATGGTCCACAACCCGTTGCCTTGTCCCATTCAGAATGGAAGTAGACCGACATAATGTGCATTATCGGGGCACTGCATGGGGAAAGCCGACTTGGCGGTACGGGATTTCCCTGAACCCACGGTGTCCACCGGCGACTCCGTGCGGGCAGTGTTCCGCAGGTGGTGTGACAGGCGCAGGGTTCTAGGCTGTGCGCTGTGTCCAAGGTCCTCGCGCAACTTCCGGTTGGTGAACGGGTAGGAATTGCGTTCTCCGGTGGTCTCGATACATCTGTCGCGGTGGCATGGATGAGGGAAAAGGGAGCCGTCCCGTTCACCTACACCGCCGACATTGGCCAGTACGACGAGCCGGACATTGCCTCGGTGCCGAGTCGAGCCGGCCAATACGGCGCGGAGGCAGCGCGCCTTGTCGACTGCACAGGACCGCTTGTGGAAGAGGGCTTGGCAGCCATCGCCTGTGGGGCCTTTCACATCCGCTCCGGAGGCAGGCAGTACTTCAACACCACACCCTTGGGCCG
>CALKMY010000108.1 GCA_938091275.1 Candidatus Nanopelagicales bacterium
TAAGGACGTCGATCGGTGCGTCGTTTTTCCGACTCAGGGCTTCCTGCGCTGAGCCGACGGAGAAGATGACCTCGAATCCATCGCCAGCCAACGCCTGACTGAGCGCGTGACGCAGCAGGGCGTTGTCCTCGACGATCCCAACTCGTATGGCCATGGGTCTCATTATCGGGCGCTGGTGATTGGTGTTGGAATCCCTGAATCGGTACGCGAAATCCTCGTCGCAGCGATGTCCTTCCCTGATCCGGCCTTCACCCGTAGTGTTAACTTGACTATACAAGGTCTACGAGTTACGTTCCCCTGATGCTGGCGTGTAAAGGTAACTTAACGCAGGTGGCCTCGTGAACGGGTCCAAAGACACCAAAAGGCAGACCGTCAGATAGGAGACCGACATGCGACAACCACAAGAAATCTCGTTCACTTCACCGAAGATGCTGCGTTCGTGGGTGGTCGGCCTCACATCACTGATCGTCCTCACCGCATGCTCAGCAACAGCCGCCGACGCGACCCAGCCCACCGCCAAGCGCTACTCGTCGTGCGAGAAGCTGCTGCAGGACTTCCCCCAAGGTGTCGCCCAATCGAAGCCAAGCGCCACAAAATCGGCCAAAGCCGGAGCCGTCAAGCCGGACGTGTCAGCAGCCGTTTACCGGGCTAACTCTCGCCTGCTGGATAAGAATCGTGACGGAGTTATGTGTGAGTCGACCCGCACAGCCAAGAGCTTCGCTCCGGGGATCTCCTCAGCGCAGCTGCTCGACTGGGTGAAGGCGGTGACCAGTGAGATGTCTCAGCCACCTCGAAACTTTCTGGGCCTGATTTGGCCGGTGGGGCGGCCGCTGGACGACCAACCCGACCCGGACGTATTTGATGGGGCTCCTTTCTCTGAGCACGCAGATGTGCTGAACCCCAAGCAGATCCGCGCAGTCACGGACTACTTTTCATCCTGGCAATCTGGCCAGCAGGATTGCACGGCCAGCGAGCGGCGCGAGTTCTCCGAGGGAGCCCGCACCGTGGAGCGCTGGATCAAAGGTGCCGCTGATGTCGCAACAGCTCCCGGCCCGTGCCGGTCGTCCCGTTCAGCGATTCTCGCATGGACGGCAGAGCAGGATCGTGACACCGCCCGGCGAATCTTCTTCCATGAGTCGTATCACGCGATGCAGAACTATCTCCTTGATCGCTGCGCTCCGATTCTCAAACGCAACGAGGACTCCATGAACGACCTGCGATGGTTCTCGGAGGGCACGGCGGAGTACTTCGGCGAGTACATGTCTGCCAAGCAGGACGGACGCACCGACCACGTTCAGCGGATCCTCCAAAGGGCCAGTGACGATCTTCGCGGTGATCCCGGGATCTCACTAGACAGCAATGCCTATGTCCAAGCTGCTGCAATGGTGCTCATGATGGAAAAGGGGATGATTTCGGAGCGCCGCCTCGCGGATGGCAGCTACTTCCATGACTGCGATTGGATAAACGACTTTGATCCGTCACGTCCAGAAATTGCCACTATCTTCGACGACTTCGACAAGATCGAAAACAGTGGTGGTCGGTACTTCTACTCGGATGAAGCCATCTCGGGCTGATGGCCTAGCTCGGGGACTACAGCGCTTCTCTTCAACTACGGCAGTTCACCGGGGGCCCACTGTTCGACGAGTTCGCGAATGTAATTGCTCGGCGCACCGCTTGTTGACAACCCTGGATTAATGGGGACCCTGCTGGACAGAGCCAGCGGTGACGGCAAAAGGCGGAGGGCGTCAATGTCAATCTCCAACGCGTAGAGGCCGTATTTGCTGGGAAGAACCGTGACCCGCTCCGAAGCGGAATATGAATTGCCATACGCCACCTGACCGATCACGTCGCCATCAAGATTGAACACACCGCTACCGCTCGCACCACCATCTGCGGGAAGCAAGTAGTGGACGGAAGTGCGATCGAAGACGTCCTCGCCTATCACCGTTCCTACGCTGGTGACAAAGGGTCCGGTCCGGGTCATCACCGCCGGATGACCAATCGAGATAACCGGCTGCCTGGGTTGCAGTGCGTCCGAATCTGCCAACGTAACCGGATCAAGGTCCATGGGATATCCCGTCCGGAACAGTGCAACATCTCCCCGGTGTAATCCGGTTGCGGCTTCATCCGGTCCCGTCGACATGATGTCGCCGTATATTCTTTCGTACTCAGGATTAAGGTTCGTCTCTCCGTCTTCAGACGACTTCCCAATCAGAGTGGCCTCAACGACCTGCCCTGCATACGTCTTAAAGGTGGCCTTCTGCCCGACGGACATCTCCATGACGCAGTGGTCATTAGTGACGATGAGGTCATTCGTCACCGCAAATCCCGTGCACAGGCATGTGACAGAGAAGTCGAGGTCGCGAGCGGCGGCCTGGCATGTCTCGCAACCCGACTGCTTGACGAACATCACGGTTGCCTGCTTCGCGCGATCGATCGCTGAGGAGCCTAGTTCACTCTCAGGGAATCCAGAGTCCGTGAAGCCCTCGCCCCACTCGACAATTTCAAACCGCTGGCCTCCAATTGTTCCGTGCCGATCCGTCGGCCATAGAACCGGATCCTGTGAGGTAGAGGTGGACGTCGTGTCTACTCCCAGCGCGTCGAGTTGTCTCTTAACCGACGACAGCGTCTTACCGACGGTCAACGTCTGTCCGTCTGCCTCGAATGTCGATAATGGGCCCAGCGAATTCCTTTCCGTGGACACCACGTTCTCCGGACACAGGTCCGGTGAGGATTTAAGACTCGAGTCAACG
This sequence comes from Candidatus Nanopelagicales bacterium, assembly GCA_938091275.1. GTDB lineage: Bacteria > Actinomycetota > Actinomycetes > S36-B12 > S36-B12 > S36-B12. The sequence goes on from CALKMY010000108.1 coordinate 2,754, forward strand.
ATCGCGACAACACGTCCCTCATCGTCGAGAATCGGGGCGCCCATACTCGACCGGTCCGAGTAGTGATTCAAGATAACGGAGGTACCGGAGGACGAAAGAGCGTTGTGAGCACAATTGGACCCAGCTGAAAGTGTGGTGATCCATCCGCCACCAGGCCGGGACTTACTTGGATGATGAATGGTCAGAGTTTCACCCACTCGGTCGGGCACCACTGCGTCGACGGGCAGAGGTGTGACCTGCGTGCCTAGTTCACTCCACGGCTTCCATTGGCTGGCAGGGATATTCGGATCATCAGAGTACGCCTCGATCTCTATCAGAACCACGCTTGACGGATCGACGTTCGCCTCCGTGTCCCCCGGCAGAGAAAACTCCTCCAGGACACGGCCTCGTCCCCAGACACCGTCGAATGTTTGAATGAAAGGTCCCTCACCCTCAGTGAAATTCGCGCCGACCTGTCGGCCAAAGGCTTCGCACGATTCCGGGTAGCTCGGTCCGGTCTCTTCAGAGCCAAATTGAGCCATCCCGTCCACAGACGATTCATCAGCTTCCTGATTCAGATCCATCATGGCACTCGAGTGCGTGAGAACCAATGCCGGTGACACAAAGAATCCCGTGTACGGAGTCGTCGTCATGATGGTCTTTGACGAAAATAAACCCACTTCGTCAAAGCACCGATCACCGATGACCTGAACAACAGATGGGGCGCTCTGCGCAGCAACCTGCTCGAACCCAGAGAGCTTTGCAGGATCGAGTTCGTTGAAGGAGCGAGGGAGTTCCTCCTCGCTCCAACTGAACCGAGCTGGACTGATACCCATGCCCTTGTCGATGGCCCCATCTTCAGCGTTAGTCAACTTCGTCAGGATGTCAACGCAGCCATACTCGCTACACGACTGCTCGAGGGTCGCCACCCCGACACTCTCCGGCCGGTGCTCCCCAGTGCTTTGATCCGATGCCGAGCCGACACCCGTATCCAGGAAATAGTCGCTCCAATAATCAATGAGCGAATCGGTGGTCACCCCTGCCTCCTCGGCCCCTATTTGCAGAGGATCGAAACAGTCCATCACCGCCCTCATCGCTGCCTCGGGGTCCACCGGATCATCCGGTGAGGAGAGCTCATATTGGGGGAAACCGTTCGGATCAGTTGAAATCCATGTGAGTTCCACCCCATTGTCACCCATGCATATGCGAAAAGGAGCAAAGACTTCTCCGGAAGGATCTTCCGCCACGTCCTCCGAAATCGAAAGGTCCCTCGCCTCGTCTTCCCCGCCAGAACAAGAAACAAGAACGGCACTCACTACCGCGAAAGCAAGGCCGACGACCAGCGCACGCCCTGACCTCATAACCACGCCCTTCCGACCTTCGAGCTCTCCATTAAACAGTACCGACCGCAGTCTTCTGTTCTACGCATATTGTTAGGCCGTCCGCATTGCAAGGACATCTGAGAACAGCCGAA